>CALCQB010000163.1 GCA_937897535.1 uncultured Novosphingobium sp.
CGATGAATTCGGTGTAACCGTAACCAAAAAACCCCACAAACATGGCCAAAAGGCCGCCAATCAGGCCCAAAGTCAGCGCAGCATTTCTCACCCGAATCTCCGTGCTTGATTTTCGTCTTAGGTTTGGCATGATTTGGCTTGTGACGACAGACTTTCTGACCGGCTATCGAAGGCCCTGGAAGACCTGGCTTGCACGGCCCGCGGCAATGTCGCCCCGGGAGGGTTGAGATAGGAGATGCGGCATGCCGACCGGCACCGTGAAATGGTTCAATAGCACCAAGGGCTATGGCTTTATTGCGCCCGATGATGGCGGCAAGGACGTGTTCGTGCACATCTCGGCCGTTGAACGCGCCGGGCTCAAGGGCCTGAATGACAATCAGAAGATCGGATACGAACTTCAGTCTGGCCGTGACGGCAAGCAGTCTGCGGGCGACCTGCGCCTGCTTTGACCTTTGGTCACATTACATGGAGCGGCCCGCGCATGTTCGCGGGCCGTTTTCATGTCAGTGCGGCCTCTGTCGCCGCATCCCAGCCCAGATACCATTGGGCGCCATCATGGATCACCGGCCGCTTCATCACGGTGGGCTGCGCCGCGATCTGCGCCTCGGGGTCCGACGCCTTCAGGAAATCCGAAAAGCTGCGATAGGTGGTGGACTGTTTGTTGATCACCCGGTCGCCGAACTCGGTCACGATGGTGTCGATCTCGGCCGGCGTCAGGTTGCGCTTCGGTGAAAAGTCGGTCGTACAGCCGCACTTCAGCTGGCAGGCCGGTGCTCACGCTGGCGCGCCGCATCAACAAAGCCGATGGCAGTTTTGACGGCACGGTGTACGCCTCCATCTACGTGTCGGAATTGCAGGACATGCTCTCCGAAATCAAGCTGCCACCGGGCGCCTCTTTGGCCCTGCGCGACCGCGATCTGGGGCTCATCACCCGCAAAGTGGCCGAAGGGCTCGACTATGTCGGGGTTGCAGCGTTCGAATTCTTCGCGACCGCCGACGGCCCGGTGTTCAACGAAATGGCCCCGCGAGTCCACAATTCGGGGCACTGGACGATCGAGGGCGCGATCACCAGCCAGTTCGAGAACCACATCCGGGCGATCTGCGGGCTGCCGCTGGGCGATACCCGGCTGGCCGCGGCCAAGGTCGAGATGCGCAACGTGATCGGCGATGCGGCCGAGGACTGGGCCGCGATCCTGGCCGATCCGGCCAACCACCTGCACCTCTATGGCAAGGCCGCCGTGCGGCCGGGCCGCAAGATGGGTCACGTCACCCGGCTGACCTTCTAGATGGACCATCCGGAGATTGTGCTGGTCGTGGCGATCGCCGACAACGGCGTGATCGGACAAGGCGGGGGGATGCCGTGGCACTTGTCGGCCGATTTCCGCCGGGTCAAGGCGCTGACCATGGGCAAGCCGCTGGTGATGGGCCGCAAGACCTTCGATTCGCTCCCCGGGGTTCTGCCCGGACGCCGCCATATCGTGATCACCCGCGATCCCGCCTGGCACGCCGACGGCGCCGAGCGGGCCGGATCGCTGGCCGAGGCGCTGCACCTCGCCAACGCCCCGCACATCGTCATTTTCGGGGGCGCGCAGATCTATGCCGAGGCGCTGCCGCTGGCCGACCGGATCGAACTGACCGAAGTCCACGCGGCGCCGGCCGGCGATACCCGCTTTCCCGATTTCGATCGCGCGGCGTGGACCGAGACCTTTCGCGAACACCATCCGGCCGAAGGGAAAAACCCGGGGTTTGATTTCGTCACGCTGATCCGTAAACCTGTCGCGGGTTAAGGAGCGGGGCGGATGCGCAAGCGGGTGTGGATTCCAGTGGCGGCGGTGGCGCTGGCGGCAATCGGGTTCTTCGGGATCGCGCCGGGCTATCTCGAGGCCAGCATGAACAAGATCGACGGCCAGGAGCTGATCCCGGTCAGCCCCGAGGCCGAGGCGCTGCACAAGAGCCTGCTGGTGGTCGATCTCCATTCCGACACGCTGATGTGGCGGCGCGACCTGACCCAGCCGGCCAGCCGCGGGCACGAGGATCTGGCCCGGCTGCAACAGGGCAACGTCACGCTGCAGGTGTTCGCTTCGACCACCAAGTCACCCAAGGGCCAGAATTACGATTCGAATACGGGCGAGACCGACAACATCACCCTGCTGACGATCGCCCAGCTGCAACCGCGCCGGACCTGGACCTCGCTGCTCGAACGCTCGCTGTGGCACGGGCAGAAGCTCGACGCGGCGGTTGCTTCCGCTGGTGGCCTGTTGCTCAAGGTCAGCGACGAGGCCAGCTTTGACCGGCTGCTGGCCGCACACCGGCCGAACGGCACGGTCGGTGGACTGCTCTCGGTCGAGGGGCTCCACAACCTGGAAGGCAAGGCGGAGAACCTCGACAAGCTCTATGCCGTCGGGTTCCGGATGGCCGGGTTCACCCATTTCTTCGACAACGAACTGGCCGGATCGCTGCACGGGGTGACCAAGGCCGGGCTGACCCCGTTCGGACGCCAGATCATGGGCCGGATGGAGGAGATCGGGATGATCGTCGACCTGGCCCATTGCAGCCACCAATGCGTGGCCGAAGTGCTGGCCGCCGCACGCCGTCCGGTCGTCTTCAGCCACGGCGGGGTCCAGGCGACCTGCAAGGTCAACCGCAACCTCTCCGACGACGAGATCCGCGGCGTCGCCCGGACCGGCGGGGTGATCGGGATCGGCTATTGGGATGCGGCGGTCTGCGACACCTCTCCCCGCGCGATCGCCAAGGCGATCCGCCACGTCCGCGATCTGGTCGGGATCGACTATGTCGGCCTCGGCAGCGACTACGACGGGGCCACGACGGTGCGCTTCGATACCAGCCACCTGGTCCAGATCACCCAGGCCTTGATGGATGAAGGCTTCACCGCCCAGGAAATCCGCGCGGTGATGGGCGGCAACGCGCTGCGGCTGATCCGCGCCGGGATCGTGCCGATGAGCCGGGACCAGCTGGAGCAGAAGCGCAAGTCATGACCATTCCCCGGCTCGATGCGCGAACGCCGATGCCGGAGTCCTTGCGCGGCGCGATCATCGCGCTGGGCAATTTCGACGGCTTTCACCGCGGCCACCAGGCCGTGGCCGGCGAAGCGATCGCCTGGGCCCGGGCCGAGGGCCGCCCGGCAATCATCGCGACCTTCGATCCCCACCCGGTCCGCTACTTTGCCCCTGAGGCCGCGCCGTTCCGGCTGACAACGCTGGACCAGCGGCAGGAACTGTTCGAGGCGGCCGGGGCCGATGCGATGCTGGTCTTCGCCTTCGATGCCGAACTGGCCGGGACAACCGCGAAAGATTTCGTGCAGGAACTGCTGGCCAGACACCTCGGTGCGGCCGGGGTAGTGACCGGCGAAGACTTCACCTTCGGCAAGGGCCGGGGCGGCAACGTATCGGTGCTGGCCGAACTTGGCGCAGAGGCCGGGATGAGCGCCCGCGCGGTCGGAGCGATCAGCGAGCACGGCGAAGTCGTCTCTTCCAGCCGGATCCGTGATGCGCTGAAGGCGGGCGACTGCGCCACCGCCACCCAGCTGCTGACCCGCCCGTTCGCGATCCGGGGCACGGTCGAGCACGGGGCGAAGCTCGGCCGGAGCATCGGCTATCCCACTGCCAACCTGTCGCTCGGCAATTACCTGCGCCCGGCTTACGGGATCTATGCGGTCACCGGCCTGCTGCCCGGCGGGCGCGTGGTGCACGGCGCGGCCAACCTGGGGATCCGCCCGAGTTTCGATCCGCCGATCGAACTGCTCGAGCCCTATTTCTTCGATTTCGACGGCGATCTCTATGGACAGGAGATCGAAGTTGCGCTTCACCACTACCTGCGGCCCGAGGCAAAATTCGATACATTGGAAGCGCTTACGGCCCAGATGGAAGCAGATTGCAGCACGGCGCGGAGCCTGCTTGGGGGATAGGACACGATGAAACGCTGGCTGGTTCGGATCGGTACGGCGCTGGCCCTGGTGTTTCTGGTCCTGACCTTCATCAATGCCAGCTGGATCGCGCCGAGCCCGAAGGGTCCGGTCAAGCTGATCGCCCATCGCGGCGCTTACCAGCTGTACAGCACTGTCGGGCTTGGCCGCGACAGTTGCAACGCGAGCCGGATCTATCCGCCGACCCACGACTACCTCGAAAACACCATTCCCGGAATCTACCAGGCCGGTCAGCTTGGCGCGCGGATGGTCGAGCTCGACATTGCCCCGACTCGCGACGGCAAGCTGGCGGTGTTCGATGACGGGACGCTGGAGTGCCGGACCGATGGCAAGGGTCCGGTCCGCGATGCGACCATGGCTCAACTCGCCGCGCTCGATGCCGGCTATGGCTATACCGCCGATGGCGGCAGGACCTTCCCGTTCCGGGGCAAGGGCGTGGGTCAGATCAGGGAACTGGCCGAAGTGCTGGCGACCTTTCCCGAGCGCGCGCTGCTGTTCAACTTCAAGGGCACGGACGCCCATGAGGCCGACATGTTGCTGGCCGCGCTCAAGGCGGCGGGCCGCGATCCGGTGCTGCGCGGCGACGGGTTCTACGGCGCGGTCGAGCAGGGACCGGTGGCGCGGATGCGGCAACTGCTGCCGGGGGCCTGGGTGTGGAGCAAGGACAGCGCCGCGACCTGCACCAGCGCCTATGCCTGGCAGGGCTGGCTCGGGCTGACCCCCTCGGCCTGCCGCAATGGCACGCTGATGATCCCGCTCGATTCGCAGTGGGCCTTCGCCGGCTGGCCCAACCGGCTGGTGGCGCGGATGGAAGCGGCGGGGGCGCGGGTGATCGTGATCGGCCCGCAGGACGGCAAGGACCGGCCACTGGGGCTCGACCTGCCCGAACAGCTCGGCCAGATTCCGGCGAGCTTCAACGGCTATGTCTGGGTCGACGATATCTACACCGTCGGCCCGGCGCTGCGCCCGCTCTACAACAAGCGCAACCCGGTGCTCGAGGCCGAACTGGCGCGGGAACTGGCGCGGCGGCGCAAGCTGCGGGAATAGAAGGGGGTTCACGCAGAGGCGCAGAGAAGAAAGAGAGGCGCAGAGTGGTTGCGCTATCGGCAAAGCCGCTTGACCATTCCGACCTCAGTCAAGTGCGAACCTCAATGGCATTGATGCCTGCGGCGCCCGGCACTTTTCCTCTCCGCCTCCCTTTCTTCCTCTGCGCCTCTGCGTGAACCAGAAATTGCGCAACCGGGCAGCCCCGGCTAAGGCGCGCGCGTTATGACTGAACAGCTGCGCCAAGATTCGAAAGATTACAGAGACACCGTCTTCCTGCCGAAGACAGATTTTCCCATGAAGGCCGGCCTGCCGCAAAAGGAGCCGGGCATTCTGGCGCGCTGGCTCGATGGCGATCTCTATCGCCAGCTGCGCGAGGCCCGTGCGGGGCGCGAGAAGTTCATCCTTCACGACGGCCCGCCCTATGCCAATGGCGACATGCACATCGGCCATGCGCTCAACCACATCCTGAAAGACATGGTCTGCCGCACCCAGAACCTGCTGGGCAAGGACGCGCCTTACGTTCCGGGGTGGGACTGCCACGGGCTGCCGATCGAGTGGAAGGTCGAGGAGCTATATCGCAAGAAGAAGCTCGACAAGGACCAGGTCGATCCGGTCGAATTCCGCGCCGAATGCCGCGCCTATGCCCAGGGCTGGGTCGATACCCAGCGCGAGCAGCTCAAGCGGCTCGGGATCATGGGCGACTGGGACCATCCCTATCTGACCATGGACAGCCAGGCCGAAGGCACGATCGTCGCCGAACTGATGAAGTTCGCCGAAAGCGGCCAGCTCTATCGCGGGGCCAAGCCGGTGATGTGGTCCCCGGTCGAAAAGACCGCGCTGGCCGAAGCCGAGGTCGAATACGAGGATATCGTCTCGACCCAGATCGACGTGGCGTTCGAGATTGTCGAATCGCCGATTGCCGAACTGGTCGGTGCCCAAGCGGTGATCTGGACGACGACGCCGTGGACGATCCCGGTGAACCAGGCTTTGGCCTATGGGCCGGAGGTTGAATATGTGCTGTTCATGGGCAGTCAGTATGATCGCGCTGACAAGGCCCAGCCGCATTCCCCAGCCAACATAGAGCGCATCTGGTACGGACCTGTTCTCGTTGCTGCGAACTTAGTTGATGAATTTCGCGCTCGTAGTGCATTTCAAGCAGACTCGAATCCGGTCAAATGGCGCGGCAAAGGCTCCGACCTAGCCGGAACCGTCGCTCGCCACCCAATGCACCACCTCGGCGGGTTCTTTGCGAGGCCCCGTCCGTTCCTGCCCGGCGACTTCGTCACCACCGAGAGCGGTACGGGTCTCGTCCACATGGCCCCCGACCACGGCGAGGACGACTTTGCGCTGTGCAAGGCCAACGGGATCGAGCCGGTCTTCGCGGTCGAGGGTAATGGCAAGTACCGCGCCGACTGGGCCTGGCTCGGCGGGCAGGGATCGGTGATCAACCCCAAGTTCAATGCGCCCGACGGGCCGATCTGTTCGGACCTGCGCGAAGCCGGCGGCCTGCTCGCGGCATCGGCGGACTACTCGCACAGCTATCCGCACTCGTGGCGTTCGAAGGCCAAGGTGATCTACCGCTGCACCCCGCAGTGGTTCGTGCCGATGGACAAGGAAGTTACCCCTCCACCCCCGCCTTCGGCGGCGGTCCCCCTCCCCATGCCTTCGGCACAGGGAGGATTGGATGCAAAATCCTCCCTGTCGCGCAGCGATGGGGAGGTGGCAGCGCGTAGCGCTGACGGAGGGGCCACTCTCCGCGAAACCGCCATGGCCGCGATTGCCGCGACCCGCTGGGTTCCCGAGAAGGGCGAAAACCGCATCCGCTCGATGGTCGAGGGGCGGCCCGACTGGGTGCTCAGCCGCCAGCGCGCCTGGGGGGTGCCGATCACGCTGTTCGTCAAGAAGGGCACCAACCAGTACCTCGCCGATCCGGCGGTCAACGCGCGGATTGTTGCCGCGGTGATGGCCGGCGGGGTCGATGCCTGGTCCGATGCCCGCGCGCAGGAATACCTCGGCAGCGATTACCGGCTGGAGGACTACGAACGGGTCACCGACATTCTCGACGTGTGGTTCGATTCAGGGTCCACCCACGCCTTCGTGCTCGAAAGCGGGCGCTGGCCCGATCTGGCGCGGCCAGAGGGTTATACCGGCCCGCACGCCGACCTCTATCTTGAAGGCAGCGACCAGCATCGCGGCTGGTTCCAGTCGAGCCTGCTCGAAGCCTGCGCCACCCGCGGCCATGCCCCGTACAAGGCGGTGCTGACCCACGGCTTCACGATGGATGCCAAGGGCATGAAGATGTCCAAGAGCCTCGGCAACACGATCGATCCGCTCAAGGTCATGGAAAATTACGGCGCGGATATCATCCGGCTGTGGGCGCTGTCGGTCGATTTCACCGAGGATCACCGGATCGGCGACGAGATCCTGAAAGGCGTGGCCGACCAGTACCGCAAGCTGAGGAATACGTTCCGCTATCTGCTGGGGGCGCTGGAGGGGTTCAGCGAGGCCGAGCGGGTTCCGGTCGAGGAGATGCCCGAGCTGGAGCGCTATGTGCTGGCGCTGCTGGCCAGGCTCGACGCGACGCTGAAGCAGGCGGTGGCGGACTTTGACTTCAACACCTACGTCCGTGCGCTGACCGACTTCTGCAACGAGGACCTCTCGGCGTTCTTCTTCGATATCCGCAAGGACAGCCTCTATTGCGACGCGGCGGACGACCCCAAGCGCATGGCCTGCCGCACGGTGCTCGACACCCTGTTCCACGCCCTGATCCGCTACGCCGCCCCAGTGCTGGTGTTCACCAGCGAAGAGGTGTGGGGGACGCGCTATCCGGAGGGCGGGTCAGTGCATTTGCTGGAGTGGCCAGAGGTGCCCGCTGCGGGTGTAAACATGACAAAGTGGGGCGGACTGCGTGCACTTCGCGTTTCTGTCACAGAACGCATAGAACCACTCCGCCGCGAGAAGGTCCTTGGATCTGGGCTCGAAGCGGAGGTTACACTCTCCAACATCGCCGGCATTCTTGGAGACTACAAGGACGACGGGTTTCTGGCTGAGCTTTTCATCACGGCTCCTGTGCAGTTTACACAAGGGACAGAACCGCCGGTTATCACTCGCACCACCCACCACAAATGCGGCCGCTGCTGGCGGCACTTGCCCGAAGTCACCGAGGACGGTGCGCTTTGTTCACGCTGCGATCAGGTGGTGGCGGGCATGGACGCCGGCGCATGAGCCTGTTTTCCGCCCGTCCCCGCATCACCGGCCTGGTCCTGGCCGGGCTGGTCTTCTGGCTCGACCAGTGGCTCAAGCAGCAGGTGGCCGGGCCATGGGGGCTGCGCGAGCTGGGCGATCATCTCGATCTGCTGCCGTTCTTCGATCTTACCCGGACTCACAACTACGGCGTCTCGCTCGGGCTGCTGCTCGCCAATTCGATGGAGATGCGCTGGGGGCTGGTCGCGCTGACCACCGCCATCGCTGCCATCGTGTTCGTCTGGCTGCTGCGCGAGCGCAAGCTGGGCGATATCGTGCCGCTGGCGCTGGTGCTGGGCGGGGCGCTGGGCAACATCCTCGACCGGATCAAGTTCGGCTATGTGCTCGACTATGCCGATTTCCACATCGGCGATTTTCGCCCGTTCCTGATCTTCAACCTGGCCGATGCCGCGATCACCGTGGGCGTGGTGATAATCCTTGCCCGCAGCTTCCTGATCCGCGAAAAGACCGCAACTGAACCGGCGGGTACGCCCGCTACGGAGAATTGAGACAATGCGTAAGTCAGCCCTGATCCTGCTTGGCACCACCGTGCTGCTGTCCGCTTGCGGCGGCGGCGGGCTGTTCAACCGCCAGCGCCCCGATGAATTCGCGGTGCAGCGTCAGGCCCCGCTGGTGGTCCCGCCCGATTTCGCGCTGGTTCCCCCGGCCCCCGGCGCCCCGCGCCCGACCGAGCAGAGCACCGCGGCCCAGGCCCAGGGCGCGCTGTTCGGCCCGCCCGCCCCGCGCTCGGGCGTTGAAACCTCGGTCGGCCAGAAGTCCGGCCAGGCCGCCCCGTCGATCCGCTCGACCGTCGGTGATTCGGCCACCCAGACCGTCGCCAAGGGCGACGTCACCCGCGACATCATCGCCGCCCCGGCAGGCGACGGCCGCGAAGCCCAGACCGCGATCGGCGGCAACTGAGCTGACTTCGGGTTTGTGATTCAAAGGGGCTCGCCGAGAGGCGGGCCTTTTTTGGTTCGCGCCTCTGCGTGAACCCGGTTATTCCACCACCGCAGCGTCGCCCGCCACCCGGCTGACCAGCAGCTTGTCGATCTTGCGGCCGTCCATGTCGACCACTTCGAACCGCCAGCCCTGCTCGTGGAAGTGCTCCCCCTCGTGCGGCAGTTTCTTCATCACCGACAGCGCGTATCCGGCGGCGGTGGCAAAGTCGCGATCTTCGGGCAGTTCGATCTCGAGCCGGTCGGCCATCGCATCGGCGGGCAGCGAGCCGGCCACCAGCAGGCTGCCATCCTCGCGCTCGACCACCATCGGCTCATCGCCCTCATCAAGATGGCTGACGAAATTGCCGACGATCGCGGCCAGCAGGTCGGCCGGGGTCACCACGCCTTCGAGGTGGCCGTATTCATCGTGGACCAGAGCCATCGCCACGTCGCTTTGCTGAAGCAGCCGCAGCGCGTCCATCGCGTCGAGCTGATCGGGGATCACCTCGGCCTTCTTGATCAGCCGGGCCATCTGCAGCTTGCGGCCCGCGAGCAGTACCGCGAGCAGATCCTTGACCTTGACCACGCCGACGATGTTGTCCGGGCTGCCGTCCGCCACCGGCAGCAGCGAATGCGGGCTGTCCTTGATCGCGGCGCGGACCTCGGCCTCGCTGGCCTTGCGGTCGATCGTGTCGAGTTCGGTCCGCGGGGTCATCAGTTCGCGCACCGGCCGTTCGGCCAGCCGCATGATCCCGGTCATGATCTGGCGCTCTTCCTCCTCGATCACGCCCGAGCGGGTGGCTTCGGCGAAGACCAGGTGCAGTTCCTCGGCGGTCAGCGAGTGCCCATCCTTGCCGCGCACCCCGAGGATCCGGACCAGGAACGAGGACGACCGGTTGAGCAGCCAGACGAACGGCGCGGTCACTTTTGCCACCACCGCCATCGGTACCGCCGCGAACATCGCGATCGGCTCGGCCGCGCGCAGCGCGATCTGCTTGGGCACCAGTTCGCCGATCACCAGGCTGAAATAGGTGGTCAGCACGATCACCACAGCGAAACCGGCTTCCTCGGCATAACGATCGGACAGGCCCAGCGCGGTCAGCCGCTCGGCGGTCGGCCCGCCCAGGCTCGCCCCCGAATAGGCGCCGGCGATGATCCCGACCAGGGTGATCCCGATCTGCACGGTCGAGAGGAACTTGCCCGGATCGGAGGCCAGCAGCAGCGCGATCCGCGCGCCCTTGTGGCCGCGATCGGCCGCCACCTTGAGCCGGGCCGGGCGCGCCGAAACGATCGCCAGTTCGGACATCGCGAACACGGCGTTGAGCAGGATCAGGCCTGCGATGATCAAAACATCGGTCCAGGGATATGGTGTCACGCGGGGCTGGGTAGCAGGTTTGCTGGTAAACGCGAAGCGGCCTGTGCGCGGCGATATCGCCGGTATGGCACCCTGTGGAGGGAACAATCCGGCCGTCAAAGCGTTGACATCGCGACTTGTAAGGTTCCATTCATTAGGAACATCACAGGGTTAACACGATTTCCCGCAATGGAAGGGCAAAGACGATGAACAAGACCCGCTGGCTCGCTTCGAGCTTTTTAGCCGCCACGCTGCTGACCACTTCGGCCTGCGTAACCGACCCCAACACCGGGGAAAAGAAGATCTCTCGCACCGCGATCGGCGGGGTCGGCGGTGTGCTGGCCGGCGGCCTGCTCGGCGGATTGATCGGCGGCAAGACCGGCCGGATCGTCGGTGCCGGTATCGGCGGTGTCGCCGGGGCGGCGGTCGGCTATACGATGGACAAGCAGATCAAGCAGCTCAAGGAACAGACCGCAGGTTCGGGGGTCGATGTGACCGAGACCGATGGCGGCAAGGCGATCCTGGTCAACCTGCCTGACGGCGTCACGTTCGACGTTGGCAGTTCCACCCTCAAGCCGGCCTTCCGCGATACGCTGGACCGGGTGGCGCAGAGCCTGATCGAATATCCGAACAGCCTGATCGATGTCTACGGACATACCGATTCGACCGGTTCGAACAGCT
Source organism: uncultured Novosphingobium sp. (assembly GCA_937897535.1). Taxonomy (GTDB): domain Bacteria; phylum Pseudomonadota; class Alphaproteobacteria; order Sphingomonadales; family Sphingomonadaceae; genus Novosphingobium. Next base: position 11,210 of record CALCQB010000163.1, read on the forward strand.
CCAACCAGGTTTTGTCGGAAAGCCGCGCGCGGACCGTGATGAACTATCTGATCTCGCGCGGCGTCCCAGCCTCGCGGATCCGCAGCCAGGGCTTTGGTGAAACCATGCCGGTGGCCAGCAATGACAGCATTGACGGTCGCGCCAGAAACCGCCGGGTCGAGATCAAGATCGTGCCGATCTCGCAAGAAGACGTTAACGCCGCTCGCAACGGCCAGTAAGCGCCCGGAATAACCGCAATCACCACGAGGGGCTCGCCTGCAAGGGCGGGCCCTTTTTGGTTCGCCCGAAGCACCAAAGCGGTCACGCCACGCCGCAGGCGTGCTTGATTTCTGCGGAGGCAGGCTCATTCGCGCTGGACTTTGGCCTGCGCGGCTTCGCCGGAAGCGAGACAGCTTCGGTGCTTCGGGTGAATCCTATCAGCCCGCCGCCGCCAGCTCTTTCGCCCGCCCGGCCAGCCGCTCGACCGCAGCGGCGTGGATCGCTGCCGAACTGACCAGCACCCCGAAGGCCCGCGGATCGGGTTTGTTGTAGGCCAGCGGCTGGCCGAAGGCGTCGGTCACCGCTGCCCCGGCCTCGCGCGCGATCAGCGCGGCCGCGCCGATGTCCCATTCGTAGCCCCAGCGCAGCGTGGCGACCAGATCGGCCTCGTCGGCCGCGACCATCGCGATCCTGAGCGCGATCGAATTGGGCTGGTCGACCTGGGTCAGATCGGCATCGCTCTTCGGCAATACGTGCGCCGGAACCCGTGCACCCGCCAGTTCGGTCCGGCGGCTCGAGGCCAGCCGGGTGCCATTGCGCCACGCCCCCTGGCCGGCCACGCCCGACCAGTGTTCGCCCCGCGCCGGGGCATCGAGAATCCCGAGCAGCGGTCGCCCCGCGCTGACCAGCGCGACCGATACCGCCCAGCCGGTCCGTCCGCGAATGAAATCGCGGGTTCCGTCGATCGGATCGACCAGCCAGATCAGCCCGCCCGCCAGCCGCTCGGGCGCGTCGACGGTTTCTTCGGACAACCAGCCGGCTGCGGGCAGCAGCGCGCCGAGTTCGGCCTTCAGAAATTCATCGACCGCGAGGTCGGCCGCGCTGACCGGGCTGCCGCCGTGCTTGTCCCAGGTCTCCAGCGCGTGGCCGTGCCCCGGCCAGGCCCCCAGCGCCAGTTGCCCGGCTTCGCGCACGATCGCTTCGAGGCGGGCGCGGTCGATCAAATCGATTGCCTCCGGCTTAGTGAGAATGACTCGCAACTGACGTTCATATTTCTTACCTTGACCCCCCTTACAGGCCTTTTCAAGCCCGTCAGCCTGTGCTTAGGCGCATCGCAATCCCGGTGCCAGCCACCGCCCCACGGAGCTCCCCGATCATGAACATCCACGAATACCAGGGCAAGGAACTGCTCGCCAAATTCGGCATCGCCATCCCCAAGGGCATTGCTGCGCTGAGCGTGGCCGAAGCGGTCGAGGCTGCCAAGCAGCTCCCCGGGCCGCTCTACGTGGTGAAGAGCCAGATCCACGCCGGCGGGCGCGGCAAGGGTAAGTTCAAGGAACTGGGCCCCGATGCCAAGGGTGGCGTGCGGCTGGCCAAGAGCCTCGAAGAGGTCGAGGCTCACGCCAAGGACATGCTCGGCAACACCCTGGTGACGATCCAGACCGGTGATGCCGGCAAGCAGGTCAACCGGCTCTACATCACCGACGGGGTCGATATCGGCAGCGAATACTACCTGTCGATGGTGGTCGATCGCGCCTCGGGCCGGATCGCGCTGATCGTCAGCACCGAAGGCGGGATGAGCATCGAAGATGTGGCGCATGACACGCCCGAGCGGATCACCACGATCACGGTCGATCCGGCCCAGGGCTTCATGCCGCACCACGGCCGCGCGATCGCCTTTGCGCTCAAGCTCAAGGGCGATCTGGCCAAGCAGGCGCAGGTGCTGGGCAAGCAGCTGTTCGACGCCTTCGTCGCGCTTGATTGCGAGATGATCGAGATCAACCCCTTGGCCGAATGCGATGGCCAGCTGTTGGTGCTCGACACCAAAATGAGCTTCGATTCGAACGCGCTCTACCGTCACCCCGAAGTGGTAGCGCTGCGCGACGAGACCGAAGAAGATCCCGCCGAGATCGAAGCCAGCAAGTACGACCTCGCCTACATCAAGCTCGACGGCAACATCGGCTGCATGGTCAACGGCGCAGGGCTCGCCATGGCGACGATGGATATCATCAAGTTGAACGGCGAATTCCCGGCCAACTTCCTCGACGTCGGCGGCGGCGCTTCGAAGGAGAAGGTCACCGCAGCGTTCAAGATCATCCTCAAGGACCCGGCGGTGAAGGGCATTCTCGTCAACATCTTCGGCGGGATCATGAAGTGCGACATCATCGCCGACGGGATCGTCGCGGCGGCCAAGGAAGTGAACCTCTCGGTTCCGCTGGTGGTCCGGCTCGAAGGCACCAATGTGCAGCAGGGCAAGGATATCCTCGCCAATTCCGGCCTGCCGATCGTTTCGGCCAGCGACCTCGGCGATGCCGCGAAGAAGATCGTCGCGGAAGTGCGCAAGGCGGGGTGATCCGCCTGCCCCTCGATTAGCCAGCAGGGCCGGTTCCGCACCCGCGGGGCCGGCCCTGTTCGTTTGGGCAGGCTCGCTGTCCGATTAGCCACTTGACCGCATAGGAATGCACGGCAATGGCAAAGCGGTTGCGGCGTACAGTCACCCATCCGAAGATGGGTTGACGTTTCCGTAAACGTAAACTAGGCGCGGCTGCGTCAATTCAATGGGAAAGGCTTGAACCTCATGAAAGCCCTGGTCTGCGTCAAGCGCGTGATCGACTATAATGTGAAGCCGCGGGTCAAATCCGACGGCAGCGGCGTCGATCTTGCCAATGTGAAGATGAGCATGAACCCGTTCGACGAGATCGCGGTCGAGGAAGCCATCCGCCTGAAGGAAAAGGGCGTGGTGACCGAGATTATCGCGCTGTCGGTCGGTCCGGCCAAGGCCCAGGAAACGCTGCGCACCGCGCTCGCGATGGGTGCTGACCGGGCGGTGCTGGTCCAGGTCGATGACGGGGTCGAGGTCGAGCCGCTCGCCGTCGCCAAGATCGTCAAGGGCGTGGCCGAGGAAGAGGGCGCCAGCCTGATCATCACCGGCAAGCAGGCGATCGACGACGATTCGAACCAGGTCGGCCAGATGGTCGCAGCATTGATGGGCCGCCCGCAGGGGACCTTCGCCAACGAAGTCGCGGTCGAAGGCGATTCGGTCGTCGTGAAGCGTGAGATCGACGGCGGTCTGGAAACGGTCAAGCTGGCGCTGCCCGCCATCGTTACCACCGACCTGCGGCTCAACGAGCCGCGCTATGCTTCGCTGCCCAACATCATGAAGGCCAAGTCGAAGCCGCTCGCGAACAAGACCCCGGCCGATTACGGCGTCGACATCGCCCCGCGGCTCAAGACGCTGAAGGTCAGCGAGCCACCGGTGCGCAGCGCCGGGATCAAGGTCGCCGACGTGGATGCCCTCGTCGCCAAGCTCAAAGAAATGGGAGTTGCCTGAGATGGCCAAGACACTCGTTTGGGTCGAACACGACAACGCCGTGGTCAAGGACGCTACCCTGGCCGTGGTCAGATCGGAAGAGCGTCGTGTAGGGAAAG
>CALCQB010000164.1 GCA_937897535.1 uncultured Novosphingobium sp.
TGCCCGGCGCCTGCTCAGCAATACCGTTGAATGTAGCGCGCCCTGAGTTTGTTAGGCTCCAAGCTCCAGCTGCATCGCGAGTCACCAAACCCATTGCACTGGCTGCATTTAATTCAGCGTCAGTAAATACTGTGTTGCCTTCGAGCTTGCCATACAAGAAATTCAGCAGTGCCAAAACGTCTGCTGGCGCACCAGCCATGTCGTGCTCAATCGGCTCGCCCTCGCCCATGCGGTCCATACGGATCTGCGCGGCCAGCAGGCGGCAAAAGCGATCCGCCTGCGCCTCGTCCGCCTCCACCCCCAGTCGACCCGCCAGTCCCCAGCGCGAAATGCCGTAGAGGATGGCAAAGTTGATGGTCTTGGCCTGTGCGCGGGTATCGCGGGTGACATCGCCATACATCTCGCGTGCGGTGCGGGCGTGAATGTCCTCGCCCGCGGCAAAGGCCTCCTTCAGGGTGTCGACATCGGCCATGTGGGCGGCCAGCCGCAGCTCGATCTGCGAATAGTCTGCCGCCAGCAGCACGCAGCCTTCTTCCGCCACAAAGGCCTTGCGGATCTCGCGGCCGATTTCGGTGCGGATCGGGATGTTCTGCAGATTGGGCTCGGTCGAGCTCAGCCGCCCGGTCTGCGCGCCGACCAGGCTATAGCTGGTGTGGACCCGGCCGGTATCCCGGTTGATCGCGTCCTGCAGCGCTTCGGTATAGGTCGAGCGCAGTTTGGACAGCTGGCGCCATTCGAGCACTTTGCTCGCCACCGCCGCGCCTTCGCCATCGAGCCGTTCGAGCACCGACTGGTCAGTCGAATATTGCCCGGTCTTGCCCTTCTTGCCGCCTTTATAGCCGAGCTTGTCGAACAGGATCTCGCCCAGTTGCTTGGGGCTGCCGATGGTGAAGGGTTGACCGGCCAGGCCGTGAATCTCGGCCTCGAGCTTGCCAATCTCCTCGGCAAAGGCGGCCGAAAGTCCGGCCAATCGTTCCCGGTCGACCTTGATCCCGTGGCGCTCCATCTGCGCCACCACCGGCACCAGCGGGCGATCGACCCGCTCATAGACCCGCGTTGCCGCTTCTTCGGCCAGGCGCGGCTTGAACAGGCGGTGGAGCCGCCAGGTCACTTCGGCATCCTCGGCGGCATATTCGGTCGCCCGGTCAAGCGGGACCTCGCCGAACGGGATCGCCTTCTTGCCGGTGCCGCAGATGTCCTTGAAGGCGAGGGTGGTGTGGCCAAGGTGGCGGGCCGAAAGTTCATCCATCCCGTGTCCGCCGCCGATTCCGTCGATCTGGCGTCCGGCGTCCATGTCGAAGCTCATCACCATCGTATCGTCGATCGGGCCGACCGCCACGCCGTGGCGGGCCAGCACATTGAGATCGTACTTGGCGTTCTGCCCGACTTTCAGCACCGCGTCGCTTTCCAGCAGCGGCTTGAGCAGCGCAATCGCCCGGGCCAGTGCAACCTGCCGCGGCTTTTCGGCAAACATGTCGGTCCCGCCGTGGCCGAGCGGAATGTAGCAGGCGTCGCCCGGACCGAGCGCCAGGCTGATCCCGGCGAGATCGGCGCGCATCGCATCGAGCGCGCTGGTTTCGGTATCGAAGGCCACCAGATGCGCCGCCATGGCCCGGTCGACCCAGGCCTGCAGCGCGGCCTCGTCCTGAACACATACGTAAAGCGAGCGGTCGATCGGCGGCAGTTCGGGCAGCGGCTGGCGATCGCTGCCGGCCCGGGTTCCGGCGGCGACGGTGACCGGCTTGGCCGGGTTGAGCTGGGTCTTGCGTTCGGGGCTGCCGCGCCCTTCGCCAAGTCGCTTGAGCAGCGAGTTGAAGCCATGTTCGGTCAGGAACGTGGCCAGCGGCTCGGGCGGGATCGCATCGAGCTTGAAATCGTCGAGCGCGATCGGCAGCGGGCAGTCTTCCTTGAGCTGGACCAGCACCCGGCTGAGCCGGGCCATGTCGGCCTGCTCGATCAGGCTCTCCTGCATCTTCGATGGCTTCATCGTCGGCGCGGCGGCCAGCGCGGCTTCGAGACTGCCGTGCTCCTGAATCAGCTTGGTCGCGGTCTTGGGTCCGATTCCGCGAATGCCGGGGACATTGTCGACCGCGTCGCCCATCAGCGCCAGCACATCGCCAACCTTCTCCGGGGTTACGCCGAACTTTTCCGCGACCTCGGGGATGTCGATCCGGACGTTCTTCATCGTATCGAGCATGTCGATCCGGCCTTCCCCGCACGGGCCGATCAGCTGCATCAGGTCCTTGTCGGACGAGACGATCGTCACGTCCCAGCCGCGGTGGCAGGCGGCGCGGGCATAGGAGGCGATCAGGTCATCGGCCTCGAGACCCAGTTCCTCGATACATGGCAGACTGAATGCCCTGGTCGCATCGCGGATCAGCGGGAACTGCGGCTTGAGGTCTTCGGGCGGGGGCGGGCGGTTGGCCTTGTATTCGGGGTAGATCTCGTTGCGAAAGCTCTTGCTGCTGGCATCGAGGATCACAGCCAGGTGGGTCGGGCCATCGGCCTTGTTGAGGTCGTCGGCCAGCTTCCACAGCATGGTGGTATAGCCATAGACCGCGCCGACCGGCACGCCCAGCGGGTTGGTCAAGGGCGGCAGCCGGTGATAGGCGCGGAAGATATAGGCCGATCCGTCGACCAGGTAGAGATGCTGCTTGGGCTCCATGACGGCCTGCCTAGCAGGGACCGGCCTGCAGGGGTAGGCCCCGCCGTGGGGGCGAATCACCGCCTTTCGACCGGCCCGGATTGCTGTCACAGGGCCGCAGCAAACGCTGTCCACAACGGCAAACCGGTGGAATCGTGCGCCTTGCCGTTCTGCACAGAACCTTCACTTGCATCGCGGGGCGAAGGCCACTAAATGACCGCGCGAAGTCTACCGCATCGGTAGGCTTTCCGTGCGGTCGCTCGCATCCAATTGTGGTTCAAAGGCGGCTGCGCGTGGTCCACTCGCTGTTAAGGAATTGAATTCATGCGCAAGATCGTTCTCGCTGCCGCCGCTGCCGGCGCCGCTCTCGCTCTCTCGGCCTGCTCGCAGGAAGCCAAGGAAGACGCTTCGGCGCTGGCTTCGGACGTTGCTTCGGACGCTTCGGACGCTGCCACCGACGCTGCTTCGGCCGGTGCAGAAGCCGCTGACGCCGCCAAGGGTGCCGCTGCTGAAGGCGCTGCCACCGCTGCGACCGCCGCTGCAGAGGGCGCTGCTGCCGCTGAAGGCGCTGCCAAGGAAGCCGCTGCTGCTGCTGACGAAGCTGCCAAGAAGATGTAATCTCTGCCTTCGGGCAAAGACGGATCGGGGCGCGAGGGGCAACCTTCGCGCCCCTTTTCGTTGGTCCGCGCTTGACTCGTTTAATCGCGCGATTAAATCTCCGAGCCGACCGGCTACGATGGCCGGCGGGAGAGAGTGGTGAGCGTTTCGCTGATCGATGGCCTGGCCAGCGCCCTGAACCGGATCGGCCTGCCCGCTCCGCAGGGGCTGGAACGGCTGTCGGGCGGGGCCAACATGGAAAGCTGGCGGTTCACCGCCGGGCCTGAAACCTGCGTGCTGCGGCGCGCCCCTTCGCTCGAGATGATGGCCGGCCGGCCGATGGACCATGCCGGCGAGGCCGCGCTGATCCGTGCCGCCCACGCCGCCGGGGTGATGGCGCCCGAGGTACTGGTCGAGCTGGAGTCCGGCGACGGGATCGGATCGGGCTATGTGATGCGGGCGATTTCGGGATCGCCCGATCCCAACCTGTTTCTGGCCGAAGCCGACCCGGCATTGGCCATCGCTGACATCGCCCGCGAACTGGTCGCCACTCACCGGACCGATACTGCCGGATTGCCGGTGCCGGTGATGGATACCGCGAAGGCGCTGGGCGAATTGCGCGACCGGTTTCTGACCTATGGCGGCGACCGGCCGATCCTGGCGCTGGCACTGCGCTGGCTGGAAGGCAACATTCCGCCCCCGGTTGCGCCGCGGCTGGTCCATGGCGATTTCCGGCTTGGCAATCTGATGTTCGAACACGGCCGTTTGACCGGGGTGCTCGATTGGGAATTGGCCCATCTGGGCGATTGGCACGAGGACCTCGCCTTTGGCTGCATGACCGTCTGGCGGTTTTCCCGTCCCGATCGGCCGGGTTACGGGCTGACCTCGGTCGAGGAACTGGCCAGCGCCTATGAAGCCGAGGGCGGCGAGCGGTTCGATCCCGCCCGGTTCCGGTTCTGGACGATCTACCGTACGTTCTGGTGGGCGCTGGGCTGCCTGCAGATGGGCGGGTTCTGGCGGGCCGGGCATGACCGGTCGGTCGAACGGGTGGTGGTTGCTCGCCGCACTGCCGAGCAGGAACTCGATCTGCTGCTGCTGCTGGAGGACCTCGCCCCCGCGGCCGAGCGTCAACGCCCGCTGCCGCCAGCTGCCGCACCACTTGAACCAGGCAGCGGCGAGCCGAGCGGGGCGGAAATCCTGACCGCGATCTCGGAATGGCTCGCCAGCGACATCAAGCCGCTGGTCGCGGGCCGCGGCAAGTTCGACCTGGCGGTCGCGCGCAACGCGCTGGGCATTGTCGCGCGCGAGCTCGATCAGCGACCGATGGCCACTGATGCGGCGCTGTCCGCCGATTTGATGTCGGGCAAGGCGGACCTCGCCACACCCGGGCTATTGGCCAGGCTGCGGCGGATGGCGCTGAACAAACTGGCCGCCGACATGCCGAAATATCCCGCCCTCGCAGCCGCGCGGGCGAAATGGGAAGGAAACTGAGAGATGGATTTCGCACTGCCGCAGGATCTGGTCGCGTACCTCGCCGAGCTCGATGCGTTCATCGAGGCCGAAATCCGCCCGCTCGAGCAGCAGGATGACAACATCCGCTTCTTCGATCATCGCCGCGAATATGCCCGGACCGATTTCGAGAACCAGGGCCTGCCCCGTCACGAATGGGAAATGCTGCTGCGCGAAGCCTCGATGCGGGCCGACAAGGCCGGGCACTGGCGTTTCTCGGCGCCCAAGAAGTACGGCGGCAAGGACGGTTCAAACCTGGCCATGGCGGTGATCCGCGACCGCTTCGCCGCGATGGGGCTGGGGCTGCACAACGATCTCCAGAACGAGCATTCGATCGTCGGCAACTTTCCGTTCGTGGCGATGTACGAACACTTCGGCACGCCCGAACAGCAGGAGGAATTCATCCTCGGCGGGTTCAACCGCACCCGCCGGGTCGCGTTCGGGCTGACCGAACCCGATCACGGCTCCGACGCCACCCACATGGAAACCCGCGCGGTGCGCGAAACCCGCGACGGGGAGCCGGGCTGGCGGATCGACGGGCGCAAGATGTGGATCACCGGCATGCACGTCGCCACCCATTGCGCGGCCTTCTGCCGGACCAGCGGCAAGGACGGTGACGCCAAGGGAATTTCCTGTCTGCTGGTCCCGATCGACACCCCCGGCATGGTCGTCGATGAATATATGTGGACCTTCAACATGCCGACCGACCACCCGCGGATGCATTTCGAGAATTGCTGGGTTCCTGAAAGCGCGATGCTCGGCCCGGTCGATGGCGGACTGTCGATTGCGCAGAGCTTCGTCCACCAGAACCGGATCCGCCAGGCCGCCAGCTCCCTGGGCGCGGCGAGCTATTGCGTCGAGGAGTCGGTCAAATACGCCCGCGAACGCAAGCCGTTCGGGCAGGACCTCGCCCGCAACCAGGGGATCCAGTTCCCGCTGGTCGAGCTGGCCACCCAGTGCGAGATGCTGCGCGCCTTCATCTACAAGACTGCCTGGGAAATGGACCAGATCCCGCACAAGGAACTTGAGCACCAACTCTCGGACAAGATCTCGATGTGCAACTACTACGCCAACCGGCTGGTCTGCGAAGCGGCCGACCGGGCGATGCAGGTCCACGGCGGGATCGGCTATTCGCGGCACAAGCCGTTCGAGCACATCTATCGCCACCACCGCCGCTACCGGATCACCGAAGGCGCGGAGGAAATCCAGATGCGCAAGGTCGGGGCTTACCTGTTCGGCTATCTCGGGCCGCGCAAGGCGCAATTTCAGCGCTGAATCAAAAGCGTTGCCGCACTGCAACATACGGACAAATTCGTAACCGGCCCCTTGTTGACCGGGTCGTTCCAAGCCAGTCTGGCGCTTCCAGCAATAAGCGCCGGGCCGGTTTGGCCGAGCACCGGACAAACAAGGGTTTCGTCATGCGTATCAGCCACCGTATCGCGCTGCTTTCAAGCCTTTCGGCCATTGCCGTCGCCATGCCTGCCCAGGCACAGGATGCGGCCGAGGATGAAGCCACCCCGGCCATCATCGTCACCGGCACCCGTTCGGTTTCGCGGACGGTCGAAAATTCGCCGGTTCCGGTCGATGTGCTGACCTCCGAAGCGATCACCGAAGGCGGGCAGGTCGAAACCAACAAGATCCTCAGCAAGCTGGTGCCGAGCTTCAACTTCCCGCAGCCGGCGATTGCCGACGGTTCGGACGCGCTGCGCCCTGCCACCCTGCGCGGGCTGGGCCCGGACCAGACCCTGGTGCTGGTCAATGGCAAGCGCCGCCACGTTTCGGCACTGCTCAACATCAACGGCACGGTCGGACGCGGTTCGGCGGCGGTCGACATGAACTCTATCCCCGCGCTGGCGATCGACCGGATCGAAGTGCTGCGCGACGGCGCTTCGTCGCAATACGGCTCGGATGCGATCGCCGGGGTGATCAACATCCGGCTCAAGACCACCAGCGAAGGTGGCCGGGCGGCGATTTCCTATGGCAAATACAACACCACGATTGCCGGCGTGGACAATGTCACCGGTCTGGTGACTGCTGGCGGACAGCCGCAGCCGATGACCACCGACAGCCGCTATTTCCAGGCAACCGTCGATGGCGAACGCAAGGCACACGATGGCGAAAGCTATTCGGTCGCAACCAACATCGGCCTGCCGTTCTTCGGGGTTGAGGGCGGCTATATCAACCTCACCGCCGAATACCGCCATCGCGGCTACACCAACCGCCAGGGTTATGACCTGCGGCCCAACTATATCCGCCCGACCTCGACCACCTGGGACCCGCGTGAACTGACCTTCAACCGGCTCGAGTTCCGCTTCGGCGATCCGCAGGCCGACGATTTCATCCTGTTCGGCAACATGGCGGTCCCGGTCAGCGACAGCCTCGAACTCTATGCCTTCAGCAGCTTCAACCAGCGCGATTCGCTCAGCGCGGCCAACTACCGCCAGCAGAATGCCCCCGCGAACCGCGATTTCTCAGTCCTGTCGCCCTCCACCCCGCCGACCAATGCCAATTTCGTGGGCCTGACCCCGGACGGGTTCCTGCCTTTCATCCAATCCGACTTGTCGGACGTGGCGGTGACGGTCGGGCTGCGCACCACCGCGGGCGAATGGAACATGGACACCTCGTTTTCGCTGGGCCGCAACGCCTTCGACTACCGGGTTGAAAATTCGGTCAACACCAGCTTCGGCCCGGCCAGCCTGCGCGCCTTCGACGCCGGCGGTCTCAGCTACAAGCAGGCCATGGCAAACCTCGACATCAGCCGCGAGTTCGACGCCGGCTTCGCCAAGCCGCTCACTGTCGCGTTCGGCGGAGAATACCGTGCCGAGCGGTTCCAGATCCGCCCCGGCGAGCTGCAATCCTGGGCAATCGGGCCCTATTTCCGCGCTGCGGTGCCCAACACCACCGCCGTGAACTGCACCGCGCTCGGCGGCCGCTACGGCGTTGTCGCGGCGACGACCTGCGACTTCCCCGGACGGGCAGCCGGCGCGGGCGCTCAGGGCTTTCCGGGAATCCCGGCCAGCAGCCTGACCAACGTCAAGCGGGACAGCGTGGCCGGTTATGTCGAACTCGATACCGACATCTTCGACGGTTTCAGCACCACGGCAGCCGCGCGGTACGAGCACTATTCGGATTTTGGCGACACCCTCAATGCGAAACTCGCCGCGCGGTATGAATTCGCGCCCGGCTTCGCGGTGCGTGGTTCGGTCTCGAACGGGTTCCGCGCACCGTCGCTGCACCAGCAGTTTTTCACCACCACCTCGACCAACTTCATCGGCGGGGTGCCCGTGGACATTTCAACCGTTGCGGTCGGCAGCCCGGTGGCCCGCGCACTCGGCTCGAAGGACCTCAAGCCGGAGAAGTCGCTCAACCTATCGGCCGGCTTCACCGCCAATCCGTTCAGCGGGCTGACCCTGACGGTCGATTACTACAATATCCGGATCAATGACCGAATCGTCCTGACCGAAAACCTCGGCGCGGCCGGCAGCGGCACTTCGGCGGTAAATAACGCGGTCAAGGCGGTGCTTGACGCCAATGGCTTCCAGTCGGTCGGCGCGGCGCGGTTCTTCATCAACGGTCTCGACACCCGGACTCAAGGGGTCGATGCGGTGCTGAACTGGCGGATCCCGCTCGAAGGGTTCGGCAAGTGGACCTTTACCGCCGCCTACAACTACAACGACCAGAAGATCCTGCGGTACAAGAATGACCTTGGCCCGCTGGCCGCGATCCCCAACCTGATCCTGTTCGGCCGGGTCGAATCGATCCGCTTTACCGACGGCCAGCCGCGCGACAAGGTGGTGCTGAGCCTTGACGGCGATGTCGGCAAGTTCGGGATCACCGCGCGGACCACCCGCTACGGCAAGGTCGTCTCGCCGGGATCGGCCTCGCCGCTCGCTCCCAACGCTGCCAGCCTGACCGCCTACGGTCCGGATGACATTTTCCTGAGCGCGAAGTGGATCACCGATCTGGAACTGAAGTTCAAGCCGACTGAGGCGATCAGCATCGCGGTGGGCGCGGACAATATGTTCGACATCTATCCGGATCGTTCGCCGTGGGGCCTGCGTCCGGCCACGATCGGCGGAAGCTATCCGGCCAACCAGGAATATATCCCGTTCTCGATCTTCTCACCCTTCGGGTTCAACGGGCGCTATCTCTACGCTCGGGTCGGGGTCGAATTCTAAGGATGCGCGAAAGCTGAAGGAATGCAGCGGGCGCCGGGCAACCGGCGCCCGAACTGTTCAGGGCAGGCGGACGATCGCGGGATCGTCGAACCGCAGCTCCGCGCCGCCGGGGACCAGCCACAGCGTCAAAAACTGGGCTGGGCAACGGCCATCGACGGTCACGCTCGCTTCGAACCGGCCCTTGCCGTCAGCGGCCTGTGCTGCGACCGGCAGGCGCTCCTGGATCGCGCAGGCCAGCGACAGGAAGGCCCCCGACGCCTGGGTGCCGTCAGGCGAAGCAGCGGTCCAGGTGAGCCGGTAGCGCCCTGGGGCCAGCGTCAACATCTGCCAGGCAACCGGCTGGGCGCTCGGCCCGCTTAGCCGCACCAGCAGCCCGCTGCCGGGGGGCTGCGTCTGGCTCGCCGAGACATCGCCGCTGCCGATCAGGTTCCATTCGAATGCCACCGGTTCGCGCCCGCGCAGCAGCGCCGCGAAGTGCGGGTCGGCAATTGTGCTGGTGGCGTCGGGGCATTGTCCCTGCCAAAGCTGCCGCGCCGCCGCGGCACCGCCACTGATGACCAGCCGGGTGACCAGCGGTGCAACGGTATCGCAGCCCCACTTCGGGCCAGGAACGGTCGCCACGATCGCGGCCCGTGATTGCAGCGCAGCCAGTGGCAGCGAATTTCCATCGCCCAGGAACTGCGAGGTCCAGGCCGGACGCAGCGCCAGCCGCTCGGCCAGCGCCGCGCGTCCGGCTGCGCTTGCTTCGAACTGCGCGAGCAGCATGTCGCGGACCGGAAAGTTCGGTGCCTGGCGCAACACGGCATCGAGCCGCAGCGCCGCAAGGCGCGGTTGCCCGGCGTTCAGCGCGGCAGTCATGAAGTAGAGCTGGGTCAGCGGATCGCGCCAGCCGAACCGGGCCGCGACCCGAAAGGCTTGATCAGCGCGAACGGCTTGCCGCGCGGCAAGGTGTGCGGCCCCGAGCAGCGCGGTCGAGCGCGGGTCGATCGGATCGGCTCGGACGGCCAGCTCCGACCGGGCGATAGCTAAGGCGTTGTCCCCGCCATCGAGGCTGCGGGCGGCCACTGCGCGATGCGCCTCGGCAGCGAGAAGACCGGGCACGAATTTGGCCAGCGCCGGATGACTCGCCGAGGCCCGGTCGAGGCCGTTACCGGCAGCGAGCAGGGCGAAGGCCAGACACCCGCCCAGTACTGCTGCCTTGCCCCGCGCCGACCGGGCCACCTCAGTCCTGCTTGTCGCGCGAGGTGTAGGAATAGTATTCGTAGCCGTAATACTCCGAATAGCGGTGGCCGGCCTTGCTCGGGTCGAACATGGTCAGCACCGCGCCCAGCAGCATCGGCCGCATCGTCCTGAGGCGGCGCAGCGACGCCTTGAGCGAGCCGCGGCGGGCGCGCTCGGATTCGATGATGAAGACCACGCCATCGACCAGCGCCGACATCAGCGGGGCATCGGCCAGCCCCAGGATGGGCGGGCTGTCGAACACCACCACGTCGTAGTGCTCGGTCAATTCGCCGATCAGCTCTTCCATCCGGACCGACGCGATCAGTTCGGTCGGGCTGGGCGGAACTGGGCCAGACGTGATCACGTCGAGGTTCTGATGCCCGCTTGACCGGATCACATGGTTGACGCTGTCCTGGTTGGTCAGCAGGGTCGACATGCCCTTGGCGTTGTCGAGGCCCAGTCGCCGGTGCAGCGACGGGCGACGCAGGTCGACATCGACCAGCAGCACCTTGCGGCCCATGCGGGCAAAGCCCTGGGCGATTGCAAAGGCGGTGGTAGTCTTGCCTTCCGAGGCCTGCGAGCTGGTGATCAGCAGCGACTTGGGCAAGCCATGGCTGGTCGAATAGAGCAGGGCCCCGCGTAGCGAGTTGTAACCCTCGGAGACTGGCGATTTGGGATCGGCCAGCTCGTCATCAATCGAGGCCCGGTGAGCGCGGGGGATGACGCCGAGCAGCGGCAGCTCGAGCTTGTGTTCGACATCTTCGGGGACCCGCACGGTATCGTCGAACTGGCTGCGCAGGAAGGTCGTTACCGCCGCGATGCCCAGCCCGACCAGCAGGGCATAGGCCAGGTTCTTCGTCAGGTTTGGCGAAGATGGTCCGGTCGGAGGATCGGCGCGGTCGATGATTGCGATGTTGCTGGTGCTGATCCCGGCCGAGGCGTTGAGTTCCTTGTAGCGCTGCAGCAGGCCGTCATAGAGCGCGCGGTTGGTATCGGCCTCGCGCGCCAGCAGGTTGTACTGCACCGACCGATCCTGTTCGGCCAAGGTGTCGGTCTTGAGCGCGTTGACCTGGGCGGTCAGCTGGCGCTCGGTCGTCACCGCAGCTTCATAGTCAGCCTGCGCGGCGCTGCGCATGTTCTGGGCCGCAAGGCCGAGCTGGCCATCGATAACCTTGAGCTGGGCGCGCAGCTGGCGGACATTGGGATGGCCCTCAAGGTGGCGGGTCAGTTCATCCTGAAGCTTGGCCTCGATCTCGGCCCGCTGGGTAAACAGCGACTGCACGGCCTGGTTCTGCAGGGCCTCGCGGTCGGCCAGCAGTGGCCGGGAATTGAGCGCGCGCAGCCGGGCTTCGGCGGTGATGCGATTGGCATGGGCCTGCGATGCTGCGGCGTTCAATTGCATCAGACTGGCGGTGGTGACGCTCGATGCGCCGCTGCCGGCTTCCTTGCCGTCGGGTCCGGTGGCAACATCGCGGGTGCGGATCAATCCGGCGGCGCGAGCATAGGTGTTGAGGCCGCGCTCGGATTCCTCAAGCTTGCCCTTGGCGTCCTGCAACTGGTTGGCGACGAAGTTGCGGGCGTAGGACGAGCTGTCATAGCGCTGCTGCAGCGAGGCCTGGATGAACTCTTCGGCAAAGGCATTGGCAACCAGGGCCGACAGCGCCGGATCGGAACTCTCAAAGGTAATCGTCGAGATCCGCGAATTGCGCGGAAGTTTGACCTGCATGTTGGCGCGCAGCAGCCCCAGCGTCAGTTCGCGCAAGCCGCTGGGCGAAGCCTGCGGACCTGGCGGGGTAACCTCCATCTGCTCGTAGAAGCGGGCATTTCCCTGCAGGTTGAGACGCTTCATCACCCGCTCGGCCAGCGCGCGGCTTTTCAGTACATCGACCTGGGTCTGGAGAAACCGGTCGGTGTCCCAGGAATTGTTCGATTGCTGGTTCGAATCGTCTTCGTTTCCGAGCACTCGCTGCGACTGGTCGTTGATCTGGACCGATGCAGCGGCGGTATAGCGCTTGGTATCGAGCAGCGTCGCGACCAGCGCGATCGCGAGCGCGGCGGCGATGATCGCGACGATCACCACCAGGTTGGTGCGGATCGCCGAGGCGATGAAGCGCAAGTCGATGCCCGGCTTGCGGCCTTCGCCGAAGATGTCGTCGTCGCTGATATGGTCGAGCGTGACCGAAGCCTGCGAAGGGACCATGACGGCACTGTCGGCGGGATAGGAAGCCATCAGCGGGGCGCTCTCAGAACTGTGTGAAGATGTTGAGCAGCGGCGCTGCCTGCAGGATGTCGCGGTAGACGCCCTTGAGCGACGAGAACCCGACCACGATCACGTCCCCGCCCAGGACTTGCGGATCGGCCGCGCGTCCGGCCCGGATATCGCCCAGGTCAAACCGTGCACCCATCCGGCGGCCATTGACCGTGCGGAAGATGATGATCTCGTCGAGCCGGGCGACATTGGTCGGGCTCTGCGCGCGCGCAATCGCCGAAAGCAGGGTGTCGCTCGCGGTGACCTTGTAGACCCCGGGCATCTTGACCTCGCCCTCGACCGCGACCGATTGTTCGCGCGTCGCGATCACGCTGACCACGACCTGCGGATTGCGGATGTAATTGCGACCGAGCCGTTCGGCGATGGCGGCCGAGAGTTCCGGCGCGGTCAGACCTGCGGCGAGGATATCGCCTGCCAGCGGCAACTGGATGCGGCCGACATCGTCGACCTGGACCTTGTCGCTCGACAATTCCGGCTCCTGGAACACCTGCACACCGATCATGTCGCCCGGGCCGATCCGATAGGCCTGTGGCTTTGCCGCAGTATCCGTCGGCGGGGCAATCTCATAAGCGGCGGCACCTTGGGGAAGGCTTTCGGAGCGCAGCGAGGATTGGCAGGCCG
Source organism: uncultured Novosphingobium sp. (assembly GCA_937897535.1). Lineage (GTDB taxonomy): Bacteria > Pseudomonadota > Alphaproteobacteria > Sphingomonadales > Sphingomonadaceae > Novosphingobium. The sequence continues at coordinate 13,040 of CALCQB010000164.1, forward strand.
TCAGGCACAAACTGGCCAAGGCCAGCACCAGCAGGCGCCAAACAGTGTTCACGATTGCGACTCCCCGGACTGTCCCGAACCGGCCTGTTGTGGTTGAAAAAGCAAGCCAGTGGCGAATGCTGCCAGCGCCGCCAATGCCATGGATCGCATCGGGTAATCAACCAGCGAATGCAGGGCCATTACGGATAAGGTGCCCAGCGCGAACAGGGTCTGGGCGCGTGCATTCGGAATTGGGCGGCGCAGTCTGCGGAAGGCGGCAACCGCAATGATCGCGGCCACTATCCCGCCTACCGCCAGCCCCGGCAATCCGGCTCCGATCGCCAGCTCCAGATAGTCATTGTGTGCGCGGTTGGGCAAGGTCGGGTCAACCACCTCGAGCCGTTCCACCGCCATCATCACCGGGGTGAAAGTCCCCTGGCCCGAGCCGACCGGCCAATACTGGCCCAAAGCATAGAGCGAATCACGCCACAATTCGGGCCGAAACTCACCTTCGAGCGTAAAGCGCGCAAGGATCGCCTGGATCGCGCGGTTGTCGCGCAGCAGCACGAAGGCCAGGCCGCCCATCGCTACCGCCCCGGCTGCACTCGCGCCGAGCCGGCCCCAGCGCAGCCGGGCATCGGGTTGCAGGATCAGGTACTGCAGCGCCAGCACAAGCGGCAGCAAGCCAAGTCCGGCACGGGATCCCGTCAGGAACAGCCCCAACACCATCGCCCCGTCGGCAACGAGCACGGTGCCTGCCGCCTGGATCATGCCGGGGCGTACTAGCCCGCGGTCGAGCCCCAGCCTGGCCAGCGCGGCCATCGCCAGCATCGCGATCAGGATCAGGTCGGCGGTGCTGTTGTGATTGGCCTGGAATCCAGTCAGCCAGATTGCGTTCGGATCGAACAGCCGGAACGGATTGCCGGTCCCGCCCGAAAGCTGCGCGGCGCCCAATACCAGCGTAATGAGACCGGCCGCGGCGGTTACCATCAGCAAGCGCCAGCGGGCCTGAACGGCAAGTGTAGCGGTCATCACCAGCAGGGTCAGCGCTGACAGCGCGGCCAGCAGGCTGGCCAGGGTGCGCGCCGGGGACAGGCTCAGCGCGCGCCATGTATCGGCCTCAGCAACCAGTTCGAGCGCGGAGCGTTCGCCTTCGCGCCCGGGCAGGGTATGCCAAAGCGCTGGCGGCAGCGGGATAAGTTGCAGCAGGTGCAGGCCGCAGATCAGCCCGGCCATCCACCAGACGGCGGGCGCGACGGCCCGCAAGGCGGCAGGATACCGCAGCAACCACCAGCCAAAGAACAGGGCGCCCAACAGCTGAAGCGTCAGTTCCAGCAGCGGCGCCGGCGATCCCCCGCCGCCCAACAACAGCGAGACGCCGAGCAGCAGGGCTGGGAGTGCAGCAGCTAGCGAAGCGGATTTAGCGCTGTCTTCCATTATGCCCCCAACCCGATCCGGCTATTGCAGATACAGAAAAACAGCCAGGGCGAATCAACCCCGGTCAGGCATGCTAACGGTATTGCTTGCCAGGAAAAGGGCCTCAGCCCTTGCTGTCGTTTCCAACCGCCACAGCCAGCCCGGCGGCGCCAACCGTCGCGATCAGCACTGGCAGCACCACGCCTGACCCACCCCCGGCAGAAGCTGCTTCGGACACAGGACGACCGGGCGCCGGAGCACCATCGCAGGCGCGGTCGCGCAGCAGATTGGTGACGATGCCTTCGGCCGAACCGTTGGCATTGGCCGCACCGGTAGTGACCGTGCAGACACAGGTTCCAT
>CALCQB010000165.1 GCA_937897535.1 uncultured Novosphingobium sp.
CGCGCCTGTGGCCTCGGCCAAGGGGCGGGCAAGAGCGGAATGATCCAGATGGGCATGGCTGACCAGAATCGCACCGACGCGCGCCTTGCCGATGGCTGCGCGCAGGGCCTCGAAATGCGCGGGCAGGGCAGGGCCGGGGTCAAGAACACACAGCCCGTCGCCTTCGCCGATCAGATAGGTGTTTGTCCCCGTGCCGGTCATGGCCGAAGCATTCCCCGCCCTGACCCGCCGGATACCTTCTGCCAGCCAGACCTGATTGCCCATTTTCCCGCACCCTTCCCACAGCGCCCCATCGCGGCTAGTGTTTCGCCCATGCGCCTGCACCTCAAGTCCATTCTTCCGCGCAGCCTCTTTGGCCGCGCCGCCCTGATTCTGGTCGTGCCGATTGTCACGATCCAGCTTGTGGTGTCGCTGAACTTCATCCAGCGGCATTTCGAAAAGGTGACCAAGCAATTGACCGGAGGGGTGATTGCCGAGCTGGTCCTGATCCAGGGCGAGGTCGATGCCGCCGCCACGCCGCAAGAGGCGTTCGATGCCTATCAGAAAGTGCTCGATGTCAACCCGGCGGTCCCGACCGCCCTCGCCGGCCAGGCCACGGAGGCGGCGGCCCAGAAGACGGGCCGCCGGGATTGCTTATCGGGCACGGCGCGAAAGCGCGATCACTCGATCATCGGCAGCAGCGCGTCGATGCTTTTCTTGGCGTCGCCATAGAACATCCGCGTGTTCTCTTTGTAGAACAGCGGGTTTTCGATGCCGGAATAGCCGGTGCCCTGCCCGCGCTTGGACACGAACACCTGCTTGGCCTTCCAGCACTCCAGCACCGGCATCCCGGCGATGGGGCTGTTGGGGTCTTCCTGCGCCGCCGGGTTCACGATGTCGTTCGAGCCGATGACGATGGCCACATCCGTCTCGGGGAAGTCCTCGTTGATCTCGTCCATCTCGAGCACGATGTCGTAGGGCACCTTGGCCTCGGCCAGCAGCACGTTCATGTGGCCCGGCATGCGCCCGGCCACCGGGTGGATGGCGTACTTCACCGGCACGCCCTTGGCGGTGAGCTTGTGCGCCAGCTCCTTCACCGCATGCTGGGCGCGCGCCACCGCCAGGCCGTAGCCCGGCACGATGACCACGGTCTCGGCGTTGCCGAGCACGAAGGCCGCGTCGTCGGCGCTGCCGCTCTTGACGCTGCGCTGCGCGCCGCCGCCGGTGGCGGCCGTGGCCGCCTCGCCGCCGAAGCCGCCCAGGATCACGTTGAAGAACGAGCGGTTCATCGCCTTGCACATGATGTAGCTCAGGATCGCGCCCGAGCTGCCCACCAGCGAGCCGGCGATGATCAGCATGCTGTTGTTCAGGCTGAAGCCGATGCCCGCGGCCGCCCAGCCCGAGTAGCTGTTGAGCATGCTCACCACCACCGGCATGTCCGCCCCGCCAATCGGGATGATCAGCAGGAACCCGATCAGGAACGACAGCGCGGTGATCGTGGCGATCACCCACAGGCTCTGATCCTGGGTGAAGTAAGCCGTCAGCCCGATGATCGCGGCCAGCGTGCCAAGGTTGATCACGTGGCGGCCGGGCAGCATGATCGGTGCGCCGCTCATCTTGCCGGCGAGCTTAAGGAATGCGATCACCGAGCCCGAGAAAGTGATCGCACCGATCGCGATGCCAAGCCCCGCCTCGACCCGGCTGACCGGGTTGATCGTGCCGTCGCTCCCGAGAATTCCGAACGCTTCGGGGTTGAGATAGGCCGCCCAGCCGACCAGCACCGCGGCAAGTCCGACGAGGCTGTGAAACGCCGCGACCAGCTGCGGCATATCCGTCATCGCGATCCGCTTGGCGGTGACCAGCCCGATCACCGCACCGATCCCGATGGCGGCGAGAATCTGCGCGAGGATGATCAGGTCGTCCGGTGTCGGCCGCGGCAGAAACCCGCCTTCGGGCACCGGCGCGCGCAGCAGCAGGGTCGTGCCGACGGCGATAGCCATGCCGAACATGCCAAACCGGTTGCCGCGCTGCGAAGTCGATGGTGACGACAATCCGCGCAGCGCGAAAATGAAGCTGACCCCGGCAATCAGGTACGCCAGCATGACCCAGGCGGGAGGAGCGCTGTGCGGCATCACTTGCGATCCTTCTTCTTGTACATCGCCAGCATCCGCGCGGTCACTGCAAATCCGCCGAAGATGTTGACGCTGGCCAGCACCACCGCCAGCAAGCCGAGCCACTTCGACGAAGCGCTCCCCGCCGCCGCCGCCGCGATCAGCGCGCCGACGATGATCACCGAGGAGATCGCATTGGTCACCGCCATCAGCGGCGTGTGCAGCGCCGGGGTGACCGACCAGACCACGTAATAGCCCACGAAGCAGGCCATCACGAAGATCGAGAGGATTGAGATGAAGTCCATGCTATTTCCTCGTCGCGGTCCAGGGCAGCACGAATTTTCGGCCTTCGGACCAAGTCATGCCAACCATCTTGCCGTCTGTCAGGCAGGCAGAGCTATGGTAGAGTCCGTTCCCGTCGGTGGTACGGAAGGCTACGCAGCTGCGGCCTTGCGCAGTGCCGGCCAGTCCTGAGAGAATCTCGCTGTCATAGAAGGATCCGGTTACAGTCCGGTCGGCCGCGACCATCAGAACCATTGGCTTGCTGTAAGATGGGTCGTCCAGCGAGGGCCGAAGGTCTACCGCCCATTCACCTTCAATTTGTGCATAAGGCGATGGAGCAGTGGGAGAGTCAGCATAGGCGGCGCCAGCCAAGGTCAACGTAATGAAAACGACCAACGCCTTCATGTGAGCAGCCTCTCGTTTACAACCTTCCCGCCCTGGGTCAGCCGCACCGCATTGCCGATTTCCTCGTCGAGCACCGGCCGCCCGGCTTCCTTGTCCCAGAAGGCCGAGAGGAAGTTGAACAGGTTGCGGGCGAACAGAGCCGAGGCGTCGGCGGCGAGGTGCGTTGGCGTGTTCGACCAGCCAATAATCTTGACGCCGTGCTTCACGACGACCTCGTCCGGCTTAGAACCCTCGACGTTGCCGCCTTGCGCCACGGCCAGATCGAAAATCACGCTGCCCGGCTTCATCGTCGCAATCTGCGCGTCCGAAATCAGCCGCGGCGCGGCGCGTCCGGGGATCAGCGCAGTGGTGATGACGATGTCCTGCTTGGCGATGTGGCTGGAGACCAGTTCGGCCTGGGCCTTCTGGTATTCTTCCGACATTTCGGTGGCATAGCCGCCCGCGCCTTCGCCTTCGATCCCGGCGACATTTTCGACGAAGATCGGTTTCGCGCCGAGCGACTGGATCTGCTCCTTGGTCGCCGAGCGCACGTCGGTCGCGCTGACCTGCGCACCGAGGCGCCTCGCAGTGGCGATGGCCTGCAGCCCCGCAACGCCGACGCCCATGACAAAGGCCTTGGCGGCCGAAACCGTGCCCGCCGCGGTCATCATCATCGGGAAGGCGCGGCCATAGGCGTTGGCCGCCTCGATCACCGCCTTGTAGCCCGCGAGGTTCGACTGGCTGGAGAGGATGTCCATCGATTGCGCGCGGGTGATCCGCGGCATGAATTCCATTGCCAGCGCTTCGAACCCGGCCGCGGCGTATGCATCGACCCGCGCCCGCTGGCCGAATGGGTCGAGGCCCGCGACGATCCATGCTCCGGGGTTTGCACCCTTGAGTGCTGCCGGATCGGGGCCCTGGACGCCGAGCACGATATCCGCGCCCTTGACCGGGTCCTTGACTACCTCGGCCCCGGCCGCGGCATAGTCCGCATCCGCAATCGCCGCAGCGATCCCGGCCCCGGTTTCAACCGCCACGCTGGCGCCCAGCGCGATGAATTTCTTCACCGTTTCCGGACTGGCCGCGACACGGGTTTCCCCGCTCGCGGATTCCTTGAGGACCGCGATCCGCATCGGCCGCGGAACGCTCAGGTGACGATCATGTAGATGGTGAACATCACCACGAGTGCGACGGCAATGGAGCCCCACTTCGCCAGGCCGATGAAGCCGCTGTAGGTTGCTTCGTGCGCCTTCATGTCATTGCCGCTGGCCATCGGGTACCTCTGTGATGCTGTTGCTTGAAGTTCAGACGTCTCTCTACCGGGCAATCCCGTGCCGCTCAAGGGGGCAGTCCGGTCAAATCCGTCCAATCCGCAGCCTTAATCGGCTCTTTACCCAATTTGGCTATGTCCTCCCTTTACGAAGGCGTTGGGGGCAATCGCAGGGATCATGGCGGAAATCGAGCAGCGCACCTTGATGCTGATCGACGATGAACCGGCGCAGAGCCGGTTGATCACCGCGCTTGCCTCGCGCGAGGGCTGGCGCACGCTGGTGGTCAAGGACAGCGAAACCGCGATTGCCACGCTCGGCACCCGCCAGGGGATGCAGCTCAACGCGATCATTCTCGACCAGTGGGTCCCCGGCGACGAGGCCTGCAGCCTGATCGCCGAACTGCGCAGCCGCCGCCCCGCGATTCCGATCCTGATGCTGACCACCAGCGCCTCGCCGCTGCTCGCGGTCGAAGCCATGCGCGCCGGAGCGACCGACTATCTGGTCAAGCCGGTCGCGCCCGACCGGTTGATGATGGCGCTGCGGATGGCGACCACCCGCGAAGCCCCGCGCGACGAATTGCAGCCGCTGACCGAGAAGATGCCGGCCACGCCCGATTTCGATGCGATGATCGGCGCCTCGCCGGCCTTCCGGACCGCGCTGGCGGTCGCCGCCAAGGCCGCGCGCAGCCATGGCCCGGTGCTGATCGAAGGCGAAAGCGGCAGCGGCAAGGAAATGGTGATCCGTGCGATGCAGGCCGCCAGCCCGCGTGCCAAACTTCCGTTCCGGCTACTCAATGTCGGCGCGATACCGGCCAATTCGGTAGAATCCGCACTGTTTGGCCACGAAAAGGGGGCCTTTCCCGGCGCCTTCGATCGCCACATCGGCGCGATCCAGCACGCCGATGGCGGGACCCTGGCGCTCGACGAGGTCGACCGGCTGCCGATGCCGGTGCAGGAGCGGCTGCTTGAATCGCTGCAACGCGGCGATGTCCGCCCGATCGGCGCGCGCCATTCGTTCCGGATCGACGTGCGGCTGATCGCAGCCAGCAACCTGCCGCTCAAGGAACTGGCCCGGGGCGGACACTTTTTGCCCGAACTGCTGACTGCGATTGCCCCCGCCACGGTCCACCTGCCGGCTCTGCGTGAGCGGACCGGCGACATTCCCGCGCTCGCCCGCCATTTCCTCGCCCGGATCGGTGAACAACCGGGGCTGCGCGCGCTGGGTATCACCGACGGCGCGCTGGCGCTGCTCGGCGCTTACGATTGGCCGGGCAACGTCCGCCAGCTGCAGGCCGTGCTGTTCCGCGCCGCAGTGTTCTGCGACGGAGACGCGCTGACCGGCGACGACTTTCCGCAGCTCACCGATCTGCTCGGATCTGACAGCGCCAACCAGCTTCCGGTCCAGGAAGGGGTCGGGGTGATGCTCTACACCCCCGACGGCAATCTGCGGCCATTGGAAGATATCGAAGCCGACGTGATCCGCCTCGCGATCGGGCATTACCGCGGCCGGATGACCGAAGTCGCCCGCCGCCTCGGCATCGGCCGCTCGACGCTTTACCGCAAGCTCACCGAGCTCGGGATCGGCGACGCGGCCTGACCGCGTTCGGGCATAAGAACCGCCCAAAGCCTTCCAATCCCCGCCAATTCTGCCAAGCTGCACGCTGCTAGGGGCTGTGCGGAGCGAAGGGGCTATGATCCTGTGGGCAATCGTGGCGGGGGCGCTGATTGGCTGGACCCTGTCCGACTGGGGCGGCGGCGGGATCGGCCTGATGCTGGGCGGCGCGCTGGGCGCAGGGATGGGCGTCTGGCTGCGCAATGTGCTGCAGGGCGAGATCGCCCGCGAGGTCCAGCGCCGGATCGACGGCATGGGCTTTGCCGCGCCGGCGCAACCGGCTGAACCGGTTGAAGCTTCGAGAGCGCCGGAACGCGCCCCTGCCCCCGAACCCGTGGCTGCCCCGGCCCAGGCCTGGACCGACCAGCCACCAGCCTGGCAGCAGCCGGTCCGCGCGCCGGACGAAGCGGCCGAACCCTCGCTGCTCGAAACCGCTGCCCAGCGCACGATCGAATGGTTCACCGGCGGCAACACCATCGTCCGGGTCGGGCTGGTGGTGCTGTTTGTCGGACTTGTGTTCCTCGCCCGGCTGGTCGCCAACGCCGGGCTGTTCCCGCTCGAGGCGCGGCTGGCGACGGTCGGGCTGATCGGTGCGGCGCTGCTTGGCGTAGGCTTCGTCAAGCGGACCGAGCGCCCCGATTTCGCGCTGCATCTGCAGGGCGGCGGGGTCGCGGTGATGTATCTGACGGTGTTTGCCGCCGCCCGGATTTACGAGGTGATGCCGCCGCTGGCCGCCTTTGCGTTCATGATCCTGTTCGCTGCCTTGGGGGCCTATCTGGCGGTGATCCAGGATTCGAAGGTGATGGCGCTGGCTTCATTCCTGGGTGGCTATGCCGTGCCGGTGCTGCTGGGCGGCGAATCCAAAACCCCGCTAGGACTTTTCAGCTACATCACGATCCTCAACCTCGCGGTGATGGGGATCGCCTGGAAAAAGAGCTGGCGGGTGCTGAACCTGCTCGGCTTCTTCGCCACTTTCGGGCTCGCCACGGTCTGGGGTTTCGGGGCCTATCAGGACCGCCACTTCCTGATCTGCGAGGTCTTTCTGGCGCTGTCGGTCGCTATCTACCTCGCGACCGCGCTGCTCTATGCCCACAACACCCCCGGCAAGCTCGGCAATGTCACGGATTCAACGCTGCTGTTCGGCACCGCGTTGGCCGGGTTCGGCTTGCAGGCCGGGCTGGTCCACGACCGGCCCTTTGCCGCAGCCTGGTCGGCGCTGGTGTTCGGCGCGGTCTATCTGGGCGTTGCCTGGTGGGCGATGCAGCGCCGCAAGCAAGGCATGGGCCTGCTCAGCGAATGCATGCTGGCGATCGGGGTCGGGTTCGTCACCCTGGCGATTCCGCTGGCACTCGACGTCAAATGGGTCGGCGCATCGTGGGCGCTCGAGGGCGCGGGGGCGTTCTGGGTCGGGGCCCGCCAAGCGCGCTGGATGCCGCGCGCCTTTGGCTTGGTGTTGCAGGTGCTGGGCGCGATCCTCGCGCTATCCACCCTCGAGCCCAATGTTTCGGCGGTGCCGCTGTTCAACAACGGCGTGTTCGGCCCGCTGCTGATCGCGCTGCCGCTGCTGTTCAGCGCCTGGCTGCTGCGGCAGACCTGGCCGCACAGCGGATCGCGCTGGGCCGAGACGTGGGAGCCGGTCGAGGCCGCGATGGCCAAGCCGTGGTTCCTCGCCGGGTTCGGGTTTGCCGCGCTCGCCGCGATCCAGGAAGTGAACCGGGCGCTGCCGGCCGCAACCAGCGAGGATTGGCCGCAGCCGGTGTTCAGCGAATGGCAGGCGACGCTGGTCGGCCTGCTCGCGCTGCTGGGGCTGATGGCGCTGGCCAACTGGATCGGCCGCAAGCGCGACTGGCCGGTCGCGACTTGGCCCGGCCGGGTCAGCCTGATCCTGATCGCGCTCGCCTATCCCGCCAGCCTGGTAATGGGCCGCAGCGTCACCGACCTGCCCGATCTGCTCGGCTGGATCGCGGCGCTGGGGATCCACTTGCGGATGCTGCAACTGCGCGACCTGGCGAACCTGCCCGAACGCAGCCGCTGGGACGCGGGGATGCACACGCTCGGTGCACTGGTGCTGACCGGGATGCTGGCCGACGCGCTGTATCAGCTGATCGAATCCGCCAGCCTGTGGAACACCTCGTGGGCCGGGGTGGTGTTCCTGCTCAGCGCCACCGCCGTGCTGTTCGGCCTGACCCGCTGGGCCGGGCGCGGGGCGAGCGGCGGGACCGAGCGCTTTGGCTGGCCGCTTCATCCCCATGCCCGGGCCTATTGGTGGCGGGCCGGAACGGTGCTGGCCGCGCTGACCTATTTCGGCGCACTGACCGCAGGCTGGTTTGCGGCGGGGGATGCCGAGCCGCTCCCCTACGTCCCCGTGCTCAATCCGATCGACCTCGCGGTTGGGCTCGCCATCGCCGCGTTGGCCTATCGCCGGGAAGTGCTCAAATCCGCTGATCCACAACCGCGTCTGTCGGCGTGGATTGCCGGAAATGGCGGACTTGGCGCACTGGCGCTGCTCGGCTTCGTCGCGGTCAACGGAATCTGGGTGCGGACCGCGCATCACTTCATGGGGGTGCCGTGGGACTATTCCACCTTGTCCAGCCCGACCGTGCTGACTGGCTTCTCGATCCTGTGGACGCTGATCGCGATGGGCTTGATGCTGTATGCCCAGCGCAAGGAAATGCGTATTCCGTGGATCGCCGGCGCCAGCCTGCTCGGCGTAGTGGTGGCCAAGCTGCTGTTCGTCGATATGTCACGCGCTGAAGGCATAGCCCGGATCGTTGCGTTCATCGGGGTGGGTGTATTGATGCTGCTGATCGGCTATTTCGTGCCCCTGCCCCCGCGCAAGGGACAAGCGCCGCCGCGTAAAGTCGGCGAGGAGATGACCTGATGATTGCCCGTTTGCTTCGTTCCGCGCTGCTTGCCCTGGCTGTGACCGGGCTGACCGCCTGCGCGGGAGAGGAAGCGCCGGAACCGAAAAAGCCCGACGATTTCGCGCAGGTGCTGGCCGTGGCCCCGCAGAACGACGGGCGGCTCGGCCGGGTGGTCCTGCCCGCTGCCGCCGTCGCCGAGATCAAGCGCCCGGACCTCGGCGATGTGCGGATCTTTGACGCCAAGGGCCGGACCCTGTCGCTGGCGCTGGGCTATGACCGCTCGGGCGAATCGAGCCTGCTCAAGACTCAGGACCTGCCCGCGATCCCGATTGCTGCGACCCAGGGCGGTGCGGCTGTGCCGATCGCGGTCGAGGTTACCGCCGGAGACGCAACGGTCGCCGTGACCGCAACCGACGCGGCGGGCGCTGGCGATTCGCGCGTCTCGATCCTGATCGACAGCCGCGCACTGACCCTGCCCGTCGTCGGGGTGGAGCTCAACGCGAGCCTGCCCAAGCAGACCCCGGTAACCTTCACTCTTGAAAGCGGGACCGACCTCAAGACCTGGGAACCGCTCGCCGAAAAGGTCCTGCTGCGGCCCGGCAACGATCCCGAAGTGCTGGGAACCCCGCGGATTGCCCTGCCAGCGGTCAACCTCAAGGACCGCTATATCAAGATCAGCTGGGACGCCGGGCCTGACATTGCCGTAACCGGGGCCAAGGTGTTCGAAGCGGTCGAGCGGCAACCGGCGCGGGTCGAACTCGAGACCACCGGGGCCAAGCTGAGTAATCCCCGCGAACTGCGCTTTGCTCCACAGATCGCCGTACCGATTGCGGCGGTAAGCCTGAAGATGGTCGGATCGGACGGGATCGTCCCGTTGCAGCTGTTCGGCCGCGATGACCCGTCCGAACCTTGGGGCCTGCTCGCGTCGGGCACGCTCAAACAGGGCGACAAGCCGCTCAGCCTCGAACTGTCAGGCGCGACCCTGCGCGAATACCGGCTGGTCGCGGACCCGCGCAGCGCGGGCTTTTCCAAGGAGCCGGAAGTCAGCCTGACGGTCGAGCCGATCACCATCTTTGCGGCGTTCAACGGCCAGGGACCGTTCAATCTGGCGGTTGGCCACAAGGACGCCAAGCCAGCCTGGTTCGATCCGGCCGATCTTGGCACCGCATCCGACTTGCTGCGCGCCTGGCGGCAATCAGCCGAGGTGGCCAGCGCGGGCGATGCCCCGGTGATCCTGTTGGCCCCGGCGGCCCCCGAAACCCCGTTCGATCCGCGCAAGCTGGCGCTGTGGGGGGCGCTGCTGCTGGGTACGGCTTTGCTGGCCTTCGCGGCGTTCCGGCTGATGCGGGCCAATGCAACCAAGCCGGCTCCGGCCGGTGACAGCAGCGCTGACTAGGACACCAGCTGGCTGAAATCGGTCAGCGCTGCATCGCGCAGACCGCGCCACACGTCGCGGGCCTGCACGGTAGCAGGCACGTCGTGGACGCGGAGCAATTGCACCCCGGCTTCCATGCCCTTCATCGCCAGCGCAACCGAACCGCCCAGCCGCTGGTGCGGCGGGGCTTCGTTGCTGAGCGCGCCGATCATCCGCTTGCGGCTGACCCCCAGCAGCAGCGGCTGGCCCAGCGCATGGAACAGCGGCAGGGCGTTAAGCAGCGCCAGGTTCTCCGCCACCGACTTGCCAAAGCCGATGCCCGGATCGAGCAGGATGTTGTCTCGCGCGATCCCGGCGGCAAGCGCGGCATCGCGCCGCGCGGCCAGCCAGTCGAATACGTCGAGCACCACATCGGCATAAGCGCCATCGGCGTGGAGGTCTTCGCCCTCACCCGGCGCGTGCATCAGCACCACCGGCACGCCCGCGCGCGCGGCAAATTCCAGGCTGCGCGGATCGTGACGCAGCGCCGAAACATCGTTGATGATCTGCGCTCCGGCCGCCAGCGCGGCCTCCATCACCGCCGGACGGCGGGTGTCGGTGCTGATCGCCGCGCCCATCGCCGCGAGCTTCTCGATCGCCGGGATCACCCGCTTGAGCTCGTCGCCTTCCCACACCGCCGCTGCGCCCGGCCGGGTGCTTTCCCCGCCGACATCGATGATCGCCGCCCCGCCCTCGACCATCGCCGCGGCATGGGCATGGGCGACTTCGGGATCGTCCATGAACTGGCCGCCGTCCGAAAAACTGTCCGGCGTGACGTTGAGGATCCCCATCACCTGCGGCTGATCGAGCCGGATCGTGCGCTGACCAAACTGGAGTGGGGTGTGGCTGCGTTGCAAGCCTTCGAACTGGGTTTGCACGGCTTCAGGCAGGCCGGGCAACGCCGCGCGCAGCTCTGGCACCGAATAGCGGGTGCGCGCAGATACCTTGGCGCCGCTGCGTTCGATCAGCGCAAACCGGCTGGCATAGACCAGCCCGCCCGCCAGGCGCAGCGCCTCGCCGTCCTCGGCCTGAGGGCTGTCACACAAGGCGATCGGGCGGAGGTAGAACCTGGAACTCATTTCTTAGCCCTACTCCAATTCCGTCATGCTGAACTTGTTTCGGCATCCATCGTGCCACGCTGACCGACCTTGGCAAATCGAGCGCCCAAGCCCTGTCGCCGCTCTCGAATTCGCGCTATGGTCTGTGCCGAGTAATGGACCCTGAAACAAGTTCAGGGTGACGACCGAGGCGGAGAATCCCGGATCAGTCCTCGGTCGCCAGCAGGTACAGCTGCCGCACCGTGTCGATCGGTTTGAGTTCGCCCTCGTGCTCGATGTGCCAGAAGGTCCAGCCGTTACAGCTCGGCGCGCCTTGCAGCTTGGCACCGAGGCCGTGGATCGAGCCGCTGTCGGTGCCCGACACGAGCGACCCATCGCTGCGGACGGTCGCCTTCATCCGGCGCTTTTTGTCGCACAGCTCCGATCCGGCGGCAATCCAGCCGGTTTCGATCAACGTTCCGAACGCCACCTTGGGCGCGGCGCGCGGGGTTTGCATGGTGGTCAGCGCGCTTTCATCGAGCGGCAGCGCCAGTTCGATCCGCTCGAGCGCGGCTTCACGGTAGATGCTTTCCCGCTCGCACCCGATCCATTCGCGGCCGAGCCGCTTGGCGACCGCGCCGGTGGTGCCGGTGCCAAAGAACGGATCGAGCACCACGTCGCCCTTGTTGCTGGTGGCCAGCATCACCCGATAGAGCAGCGCCTCGGGCTTTTGGGTCGGGTGGACCTTGGTGCCATCTTTCTTGAGCCGCTCAGCCCCCGAACAGATCGGCAGAACCCAGTCCGAACGCATCTGCAATTCGTCGTTGAGGGTCTTCATCGCGCGGTAGTTGAAGGTGTAGCGGGCCTTTTCGCCCATCGAGCACCAGATCAACGTCTCGTGGGCATTGGTGAAGCGCGTGCCCTTGAAATTGGGCATCGGGTTGGCCTTGCGCCAGACGACATCGTTGAGGATCCAGAACCCCATGTCCTGCATCAGCGCACCAAGCCGGAAGATGTTGTGATAGCTGCCGATCACCCAGATCGAACCATTGGGCTTCAGCACCCGCCGGGCCTCGGTCAGCCATTCGCGGCTGAACTGGTCATAGGCGGCAAAGCTGGCGAACTTGTCCCAGTGATCGGTGACCGCATCGACATGGCTGCCGTCCGGGCGCGACAGATCGCCGCCCAGTTGGAGGTTGTACGGCGGATCGGCAAAGATCAGATCGACGCTGTCGGTCGGCAGCGAACGCATCGCCTCGATGCAATCGCCGTCGAGGATCTGCCCGAGCGGCAGATCGGGCCGCACGACCTCCTTTTCGGCGCGCAACCGCGCCTTCTCTCCGACCAGCATCTGTCCCATAACCGCGCTTCGAACCCCCAAAGTTATCCACAGGGTGAGTCCTGACGAGTCCCGCGTCAAGCGGAAACTCGCTGGAATCCTAAGGATTCAAGGTAAACAAAGGCTCACGAAAACCGGAACGAAACGAGTCCGGCACAGCATATGGAGTCCCGGGATTCAGCGGGGACTCAAGATGTGGTGGTGTTGCCCGGCAGACTCTAACCGAAAAAATCCGCTGTGGTCAGGGGAGGAAAGAGAGTTGAGCGACAGGCGCAAAACTGCGGCGATGCAATGAACACGGCCCATGCTCGTGCAGCGCCGCGAGGTGCTCGGCGGTGCCATAGCCCATGTTCCGTTCCCAGCCGAAGTGCGGGTGAACCAGCGCATACTCGCGCATCAGCCGGTCGCGGTGTTCCTTGGCGAGGATAGATGCGGCTGAAATGCATGGCTCAAGCGCATCGCCGCCCACGATCGCGCGGGCATTCCAGCGCCATTCCGGGACCCGCCCGGCCGGGGTCTTGTTGCCGTCGATCAACACCTCGTCCGGCTCGGCTGCCAGCTGCGCTACCAGCCCGGCGACCGCGCGAGTCATCGCCAGCATGGTCGCGGCAAAGATGTTGATCCTGTCAATCTCATCGGCTTCGACCACCCCCAGCGACCACCGGCACGAAGCTTTGATCTGCGGCTCCAGCACCGCCCGCCGTTTGACCGAAAGTTTCTTGGAATCGTCCAGTCCGCATGGCGCATCGCTGCCCAGCACACAGGCCGCCGCCACGACCGGCCCGGCCAGCGGCCCGCGCCCGGCTTCGTCGACACCGATGATCACCTGACCAAGCGGACACTTGGCATCTACCAGATTGTCGCCGATATCCGCCGCCATGCGCACTTTGCTCCTCACCGCTCTTTCGCCCCTGATCCTCATCGCTGCAAGCTGCAGCGACCCCGCAGCCGGGGATAGTCCGCGACTGGTCCAAAAGATCGAGGGCCAGTTCAAGGTCGAGGAACTCGGCACATTCGACGAACCCTGGGCCATGGCATTGCTGCCGAACGGCCGCCTGCTGGTGACCGAGAAACCGGGCAAGCTCAGGCTGCGCAAGTCTGACGGCTCGGTTCAGAATGTCGCCCTGCCGTTCACGGTTGATTACGGTGGCCAGGGCGGGATAGGCGATGTGATCGCCGCGCCGGACTTTGCCAGTTCGGGCCGGATTTATCTCAGCTGGGTCGAAGCCGGACCGGCCGACACGCGCGGCGCGGCGGTCGGGACCGGCAAGCTGGTGCTCGGCGAGAGTACCCCCAGGCTGGAAAGCTTCGAAGTGATCTGGCGGCAGACCCCCAAGGTCACCGGGCGCGGGCATTTCTCGCATCGGCTGGTGGTAAGTCCGGACCGCAAGTATTTGTATATCGCCTCGGGCGAGCGGCAGAAGATGCAGCCGGCGCAGGATCCGGCGAGTGATCTCGGCAAAGTCATCCGCCTGCCGATCGACGCAGCGGGCAAGCCGAGCGGCCCGGCCGAGCGGATTTCGATGGGCCACCGCAACATCCTGGGGCTGCAATTCGCGCCCGACGGGCGGCTTTGGGACCTCGAGCATGGCCCGGCGGGCGGCGACGAGCTCAATCTGGTCAAACCCGGCGCGAACTATGGCTGGCCAGTGGTTTCCGAAGGACGGCACTATGACGGTGCATTCATCCCGCACCACGCGACCCGGCCGGAATTCACCGCCCCCGCTTTCTATTGGAACCCGGTGATCGCGCCGGGCGGGATGATCTTCTATTCGGGCAAGCTGTGGCCCGAATGGCAGGGCCAGGTGCTGATCGCGGGTCTGGGCAGCGGCGGCCTGGTCCGGGTGCGGATCGATGGCGACAAGGCCGTGGAAGAGGCCCGCTATCCGCTCGGCAACCGGATCCGCGCGGTGGCTCAGGCGGAAGACGGTGCCTTGCTGGTGCTGGAGGACGGCCCAGAGGCACGCTTGCTGCGGCTGTCGCGCAAATAGTTCGACATTGGCCGCGCACCGCCCTATCGGCGCGCGCCATGTCCGACGCTACCCTGATCCCGCTCGACAACGTCGATCCCGCGCTGGTCGAAGCGCTGCTCGACCGCGCGTTCGAGCCGGACCGGCACAAGCGAACGGCCTACAAGGTCCGCGCCGGAACCGACTGGCTCCCCGCGCTGTCATTCGCCGCGATCGATGCCGACGAGCATCTGGTCGGCACGATCCAGTGCTGGCCGGTCGCGCTGACCGATGGCGCTGGCCGGGCGCATCCGATGGTCATGGTCGGCCCGGTCGCGGTCCTGCCCGAGCACCAGGGCGCGGGCTATGGCAAGGCGCTGATGACCGCGAGCTTGGCCGCGCTCAGTCCCGATGCCCCGCTGCCGCAGGTGATGATCGGCGATCCTGAATACTATGGCCGGTTCTGGGGCTTTGCCAACGCCCATACCGGCGGCTGGCAGCTCCCCGGCCCGTTCGAACAGCACCGCC
>CALCQB010000166.1 GCA_937897535.1 uncultured Novosphingobium sp.
CTGATTTCTGTCAGTGGTCAGCGCCTGATCCCCCCCAAAGATAGTCGGCGGACTTCCGGAGCACATCCGGGCGTCCGCCGGCGAATGGCCGCCAGCCGGGTTCCGCAAACGTAGCAACGCTGGGGGCATTCCGCGCGACACGAGGTGGGTCAGGCCCCGTTCCGGAGCACGGCGCGGGACAGCGCCGCGTCGCCTGGCTTCGCGGCGATCGGACCGTGCAAGGCGTTCCGTCCCCCGGCGCTGTACGCCTGCGCGAGCGCACCTCGCCCTACCTGCTCGCCGCGTTGGCCGTCGTCGTGCCGGCCCGCGCCGGCCTGTTCAACATCGGTGGCGAAGGACAGGCCTACATGGCGGGCGTGGGTGCGGCCACCGTGGGCCTCGGGCTCGACTTTCTGCCCTGGCCCATCCTGCTGCCGCTCGCCATCGCCGGCCTGATCTTCTTCGGCCTCGCCAAGGCCTTCTCCGACTCGAACATGATGCCGATCCTCTGCACGGTGACGGACGCGCGCTACCGCGCGACGGGCTACGGGGTGCTCAACTTGTTCTCGTGCGTGGTGGGCGGCCTGACGATCTACGCCGGCGGCGTCCTGCGCGACGCCAAGGTCGACCCGGCGCAGCAACGCGTCGCGATCGAGCGCCAGCGGGGCCAGCGCCGCCTCGCACAGCGCGGTAACGGTCACGACCAGCTTTTGGCGCAACGCTTCGGCCAGTTCGGCGTCGAGCCGGGCAAAGCTCAGTTCGATCCGGGCGCGGGCCGCGTCCTCTGCTTCGGCCAAGGCCTGGGCCTCGGCGCGGGCTTCGGCCCGGCCAGCGGCATGGCCGTCGTGCCAGGCCTCCGCCAGCGGATCGCCTGGAGCGGGCAGGTCCGCCAGAGCTGGAGAAAAGCGCAGGTCGCTCTGGAACCCGCTCGATTCGCCCAGCGCGGCCAGCGGCAGACTAGACATAATCATCGTCCCCGCCGCCGACCCCGAACTGGATCGTCCCTTCGCCGGCCAGGCGCCGGGCAATCGCGACGACCGCCTTCTGCGCGTCGAGCACTTCGGCGAGCTTGAGCCGTCCGCGCGCGGCGATCTCGTCCTTGACCCCATCGGCGGCGCGGCTCGACATCGCGGCGAAGAACACCGCGCGCTCGTCCTCGCGGATGCCCTTGAGCGCGTCGATCAGCACTTCGCTTTCGACTTCGCGCAGCAGCGTACCCATCGATTTGGCGTCGAGCACGAACAGGTGCTCGAACTTGAACATCTCGGCCTCGATCGTCCGGGCGAGGGCTTTGTCGAGCTTGGTCAGCTCGGGCATGATCCGCTTCTCGGCGGCTTTCCCGGCATTGTTGATGATGTCGGCGGCCTCCTTGGGACCGCCCATAGTCAGCGCAGCGCGGCCGTGGCGGGCGGCGATCCGTTGTTCCAGCAGCGCTTCGAGCATTGTCACGGCCTCACCCGAGACCGGCCCAAGCGTGGCGACGCGGTGCATCACCTGCGGCTGGCTTTCGGGCGGCAAGGCATGGAGCACTTGCGCGGCGACCTCGGGATCGAGCTGGACCAGCAGGACCGCGATCGCCTGGGGGTGTTCGTCCCGGATCAGCGGGATCAGCGCCTGCGGGGTCAGCCAGCGGGCCAGTTCGAGCGCCGGGCCGCTGTCCTCCCCCAATGGCAGGATCCGCTGCATCAGGCTTTCGGCCTTCACATCGCCGACCGCGCGGGTCATCAGGCTGCGGACCTGGGCATTGCGCCCGCGGGCGCTGATCCCGTTGGCACCGGTGTGGCCGACAAAGCCGGAGATCGCCTGGGCGATCTGGTCCGGACCGATATCACCCAGCGCGCACATCTTCTCGCCCAGCAACTGCAATTCTTCCGGACCGAGCTGGCGGAGGATTTCGGCGGCCTGGTCTTGCTCCAGCAGCATGATCATCACCGCGGCGCGCTCGGCATCGCCGAGCCCGGGGATCAGCGCGGCGGCGCTCATCGCGCGGCCTCACCGGGCTGGGTGCCGAGCATCTGGCGCAAGGCCAGCAGCGCGTCCTCGGGCTTTTCCTCGACGATCCGCTGGGCCAGCCCGACCTGGCGGCCGAGCAGCGCGGCGTCGGTTGCAGGCGCAGGGGTGGCGGGCAGAGCTTCGCCGGCCGTATCAGCCTGATCGCGCGGTTCGCGCCGCAGCGCGCGGATCAGCGGGCGCACCCCGATCAGCAGCACCAGCAGCACCGCCAGCAAGGCGGCGGCGTAGCGCAGCACCATCGCGAACCACGGCGCTTCCCAGAACGCAGGCGCTTCCTCGGCTAGGGGTTCGAATGGACGGACCATGACCTGGACCTGATCGCCGCGCGCCGGATCGGCTCCCATCGCGGCCGAGACCAGCGCCTTGATCTGTTCGATATCGCCGGGCTTGGCTTTCTTCATCGCGGCCTGGCTGATCGCGACCGCGACCGAGACCCGCTTGATCTTGCCCGGCTGCGAATTGGCGACCGAAACCTGGCGGCCGAGTTCGTAGGTCCGCGCGGCCGAGCTTTCGCCGGTGGTCTGGGCGGGCGGGCCAGCCAGGCCCTGCGCAGGCCCGCCCTGCGGCGGGCCGGGGGTGGCCTGGGTGGCCGGCGGCGGGGTGTTCGACAGTGCGCCGGGAATCCCCGCGCCCTGCGGCGGGGAGCTGGCCGAAGCTTGCGACTGGGCCGAAGTTTCGGTGCGGACCACGCCGTCCTTGTCATAGCTCTCGCGGGCCGAGGTAACCTCGTCCATGTCGAGTTCGACCTGGATCTCGCTGGTGAAGTTGCCGAGCCCGAGCATCGGGGTAAGCAACTGGTCGAGCTGCGTGCGCAGCTTGTCTTCCAGCCGGGCCTGCAATTCGATCCGGTCATTGCCCTTGGCGCTGGGATCGGACAGCAGCCGCCCGTGCTGATCGGCCACCCGCACCGCATCGGGCGAGAGGCCCGGGACCGAGCCTGCGACCAGATTGACGATGGCGGAGACCTGCGCCTCGCCCAGTTTGCGGCCCGTGGCCATCCGCACCATCACCGAGGCGGTCGGCGGGGAATCGTCGCGGACGAATACCGATTTGTTTCCTTCGGCCAGATGGACCCGAACGCTTTCGACCCCGTCGATCTGCTTGATCGTCAGTTCGAGCTCACCCTGCCGCGCCCCGCGCAGCCGTTCGCCCTCGAGCGTCCGGCTGGCACCGAGCGGCAGGCTGTCGAGGCTCGAGGCCGGATCGGGCACAGCCAGCGCCCCATCCGAAGCGACCAGCATCCGGGCCTTGTAGAGATCGTCTTCGCCCACACTCAACGCGCCGGTATCGGAGTTGATGGTATAGGCGATCCCGGTCTTGTCGAGCGAAGCCGCGACCCCGGCGCGCTCGGCATCGCCAAGCTCGGCGTAGAGCACCCGCTGCGGCGCGGGGGCGAGGGCGGCATAGGCGAGGCCCGCGCCGCCGATCGCGGCGAGGCCCAGGAACCACGGCAGCACGCGGCGGACCGCGGGCTGGGCGGCGAGGCTGCGGATGCGCTCCAGCGGATTGGCAGGCGGCAGCGTCATCGGCGGCGCGGCGGCGGGGGAGGGAACCAGCTCAGCCATTCATCACACTCCCATCCGCATGATGTCCTGGTAGGCCGACAGCAGCCGGTTCCTGACCTGCAGCGTCGCTTCGAAGGCGATCCCGGCTTCCTGCCGGGCCAGCATGACCTTGGCGACGTCGGTCACCTCGCCGCGTTCATAAGCGGCGGACAGGTCCTCGGCGTTGCGCTGGGTCGCGCTGACCCCGTCGAGCGCGGATTTGAGCGCATCGGTGAAGCCGCCGGCCGGACTGGCCGGGGCTTCGGGTGCCGTCGGGGCCTGCGCCGCGCTGTGGACGTCCTTGAGCAGGCTGTTGCGGTCAAGGATCTGCTGGCGCATCGCCAGGATCTGCTGGATCCCGCCGCCGCCGATGCCGATGCCGCCGATCCCGTTCATCGCCGGGCTCCGGCCACGGCGAGGCCAGCGTCGCGGAACGCGGCGAGGCGATAGCGCAGGGTCCGCTCGGAGATGCCGAGCTGGCGTGCGGCCTCGATCCGGCTGCCGCCGCAGGCATCGAGCGTCTGCATGATCGCCTTGGCTTCGCTGATCTGGACGATGTTCGAAAGCCGCGCGCCAACCGGTTCGGCCAGGGTTACGCCCGGTTCCGCGACCAGCCGGGCCGGCTGGTCGAACACGATGTGGCCGGCAGCGATGTCGCTCTGACCCTCGACCAGCAGCAGCGCGCGGCGGATGACGTTCTCCAGCTCGCGGACGTTGCCGGGCCAGCCGTGCAGCTTGAGCATCGCCAGCGCCGGGTCCGAAATCCACGGGATCGGCTTGCCCGGCGCGGTGTGGCGCAGGACCAGCGCGAATGCCAACGGAGCGATGTCCTCGCTGCGTTCGCGCAAGGGCCGCAGCGCCAGCGGGAAGACGTTGAGGCGGTAGAACAGGTCGGCCCGGAACCGGCCCTCGGCGACTTCGGTCGGCAGGTCGCGGTTGGCGCAGGCGATCACGCGCACGTCGACCTTGATCGCCTGGGTCGCGCCGATCGGCACGACCTCGCCCTCCTGCAGCGCCCGCAGCAGCTTGGCCTGAAGCGCGAGCGGCATCTCGGCGATTTCGTCGAGCAGCAGGGTCCCGCCGTCGGCCGCGCGGAAGAAGCCTTCATTGGCTTCGCTTGCCCCGGTGAAGGCGCCCTTCTTGTGGCCGAACAGCAGCGCCTCGAGCATCGCTTCGGGCATGGCGGCGCAGTTGACCGCGACGAAGGCCTTGTCCCTGCGCGGGCTGCGGGCGTGGATGAAGCGGCTCAGCACTTCCTTGCCGGTCCCGGTCGGGCCATTGATCAGGACCGGGATCTCGCTCGCCGCCAGCCGGTCGGCCAGAGCGAGGATCGACAGCGTCTCGGGATCGGCAGCGATCGGCATCCCTTGCGGGGTAAGGGCGGCGATCAGCGCGGCGAGCGGGGCTTCGGCGACCGGATCGCGGTAGCTGAGGGTCAAATGGCCGCGCTGGCCGTCGCGGCGCAGCTGGTTGGTGGGGCCGCGTTCGAGCAGCACGCTGGGGCCAGGGCCGGGCTGCACCGGATCGCCCTTGCCGCGCAGCACTGCGGTAGAGCTGTCGGTGGCCGACCCCAGGATCGCCGCCGCGCGTTGCACTAGCGGGGCGTGGGCCCGCGCCACCCCGTCGCTTGCTGCCAGTCCGCTCATCGAATTGCCCCCTTCGCATTAACCATGCTGCGTCGGGGTTGTTTTGCGCGTGGAACGTCAAATGCTTCGGTAATTTAAGGCCCAGTGGTTTCCCGTATTGGTGCGGTCGCCGCCGAACCGGCGCTGCAAGCCCTCACCCTTAACTTTCCCGCGCTCCCGCCGCTCTTCCCAGTGGCAGCCGCCCCGGATGGTCCGGACGGCTTGCGACACGGGACTATCCACGGGAGTCACACATGGCTGTTATCAACACCAACATCAGCGCGATCCGCGCTGCCAATGCCTCGAATTCCGCCAACAAGATGCTGGGCAGCGCGATGGAGCGGCTGTCGACCGGCAAGCGGCTCAACAGCGCCAAGGACGACGCGGCCGGCATGGCGATTGCCACTTCCATGACCGCGCAGGTTCGCGGGATGACCCAGGCGATCCGCAACTCGAACGACGGGATCGCGCTGGCGCAGACCGCCGAAGGTTCGCTCAACGAGGTCACCAACATGCTCCAGCGGGTTCGCGAGCTGGCGGTCCAATCATCGTCGGGCACGTATCAGGACACCACCGACCGGGCCTATATGCAGACCGAAGTCGATGAGCTGACCGCGCAGATCGATCAGGTCATCACCAACACCAAGTTCAACGGCGTGGCCCTGTTCGACGCTTCGACCGCTTCGGTGACGGTCCAGACCGGTGCCAACGGCAGCGATACGGTTGATCTGGTCATGGCCGACCTGACCGCGCTGGCTGCCAGCGGCGGTGCCGCCGGTTCCTATGACGTTTCGACCGCGACGGCGGCCAATGGCCTGCTGACCACGGTCGATGGCGAGCTCGACTCGATCTCGAGCGCCCGCGCTTCGCTGGGTGCCGGGCAGAACCGGCTTGAATCGGTGGTCAACAACCTGACCAGCAATTCGACCAACCTCGCCGATGCGCGTTCGCGGATCGAGGATGCCGACTATTCGGCCGAAACCACCGCGATGGCCAAGGCCCAGATCCTCAGCCAGGCGTCGACCGCGATGATCGCCCAGGCCAACCAGAGCCAGCAGAACGTCCTGTCGCTGCTGCGCTAGGTTAGCGTCCTCTTGCCTGTCCCTTCCAGGCACGGCCCGGCGGTCCTTGGACCGCCGGGCCGAAAGGCGCGTGTGGGGCACTCGACAAGCCTGGCGCCGCGCGGCAGATTGGCGCGATGAGATTGTGGCATCTGGGATCGGGTCTGGCGGCGGCCGCTGTGCTGTTCGCCGCGCCGGTTGCCGCCCAGAGCCAACCGCTGCCGGGCAACACCGTCAGCTGCGTCTATGACTATCTGTCGATTGAAGACCGCGAGATAGCGCTGCTGCTGATCGCGCGCGAGATCGTCGATGGCGGCAGGTTCAGCAAGGCGTCGCAAAATGTCCAGGCGGTCGACCGGCTGATCGAGGAGGCGCATCAGAAGTGCCTGACCCGGTTCAACTGGTCGATTGCCCGGTCCGAGACTGCGACCGGCTTTGCCCTGACCTCGATCCTGGCCGAAGCGCTGGGCCAGGCGATCGAATCGTCGGGGTTCCCGCTCGGGCCGCTCGGCGACTATTACCGCGAGAATCGGCTCGCCTTGACCGGCAAGCGCGACCTGACCAGCGCCGACAAGCAGCAGTTCTATGCCCGGCTCAAGCTGTCCGGCTGGGACAAGGCCCGCGATGCCGAGCTGGGCCTGGCCGTGCTCTATGTCGAAACGCTGATGCTGAAAGACCGGGCGCTGCGGCAATTCACTGCGGCCAGCGGGACCGGCCGCCAGCCGCTCAGGAGCCCGAAAGCCCGGGCAAGGAAAGCAGGGCGCGGTAAGCCTTGAGGCGCTTCTTCGGCGGCATCGCGTCGATTGCCTCGAAGGTGCGAAAACCGATCTGGCACTGTCTCTCCCGCCCGCTGCCGGACCCATCGCGGTACACTTCGACCATCAGCGGCAGTACTTCGCGGGCAAAGTAGCGAGTGGCCTCGTCCGAGCTGAGCGCGGCGACCCGGTCAGGATTTCCCAGCAGGTCGATCACCAGCGCGTCCTCGTCCTGCTCGAACCGCAGATCGGCGGAATTTTCCGGCAGCGGAACTCCGCCGATCTCGCTTTTGCAGCCGGGATAGCCCCGCAAGCGCTGGCTGCGGGCCGAGCCGGCATAAAGCGCCAGCGAACGTTCCAGCAAGGCGTCGGGAGCCCGGGCCATCCCGCGCGATCCGGCCAGAATCAGTCCGGTTCGGCCGGTCTCGACCGCCTCGGCCAGCGAATAGCCGCTGTTCGAGGCCCGCCAGACATCGTCGATCGCGCGCTCGGTCTCGACCGGCAGACCGGCCAGGCCCGCGCGCCACAGCGGCCGATCGAGCAGCCGCGCCCGCACCGCCTCGCGTGGTCCCCCGCCGCCGGGGGGCAGCGGCAGCTCGGCGCGTTCGGCGACCCGCGTCACCACCCGCGCGGCGATCAGTTCGGCCGGGCTCGGCTGCCACATGTTCTCAGGCGCATAGCTCAACGCCTTGTCGATGAAGGCGGGGTCGATCCCGGCCAGCTCGTAGGCCAGCCGCAGCGTATCGTTGCCGTTGACCCCGAACACCACGCTCGAACTGAGTTTCTTGTCGGTGCGCGGGCGGACCCC
Source organism: uncultured Novosphingobium sp. (assembly GCA_937897535.1). Lineage (GTDB taxonomy): Bacteria > Pseudomonadota > Alphaproteobacteria > Sphingomonadales > Sphingomonadaceae > Novosphingobium. The sequence continues at coordinate 7,786 of CALCQB010000166.1, forward strand.
GGCAGTCATCCCCTTGGCATCGATCATCACTGCCTGATGGAACCCGATCCGGGCATCGGGCCCGATCACCCGGTTCCGCCCGGCCGCGAAGACCTGGGTGCAGGCCGAGGCGCAGTAGAACTCGACATAGGTGTCGAGCTTGCGTTTGCGGACCAGCGCCGCGATCAGGCGGCCCTCGATCGTATAACCACCCCCCGACGAGAGGTGGACCCGCCGCGCCTTGGGTGCCGCGCGCAGCACCGCGTCGAACCGGTGGAACGAGCCTTCGAAGATCATCCCGACCAGATAGACCGTCTCGCCATCGGGCGAGAGTGAGACCTTGAGGGTCGGTTCACGCTTCTTCGGCGGCGGGGCCGGAATGGGGGTGACCTCGACCGCGGGTGGCGCGGTGGCGGCGCTGCCGACCTTGCTGCGCTCGCGGGAATCGGCGGCGGGCTGGGCCGAAACGCCGACCGCACCAAGGCCCAGCGCCAGCAGGCCGGCGGCAACCAGGGCAAGGCGTTGGGCAGGACGGATCGCGCGGTTCATCGCCGCGATTCATGCCAGAACTGGGGAAGTTGGCAAGCTGGCCGCTTCGCTCGGGCCGCAAATGGCGGATTGGAAGCCGCATCTGAAACTGCCATAGCGACGGGCGAGGCAAAGGCAGGGAGAGCAGATGCCAGGCTATATCGGTGCAATCGATCAGGGCACCACCAGCACCCGCTTCATCGTGTTCGACCACGGCGGCGCGATCGTCGCGTCGGCGCAGAAGGAACACGCCCAGATCATGCCGCAACCCGGCTGGGTCGAGCACGATCCGGTCGAGATCTGGACCAACACCCGCGAGGTGATCGGGGCGGCACTGGCCAAGGCCGATCTTGCCGCGCATGACCTCGCCGCGGTCGGGATCACCAACCAGCGCGAAACCACCGTGCTGTGGGACAAGGCCACCGGTCTGCCGGTCCACAACGCGCTGGTCTGGATGGACACCCGGACCGAGCGGCTGGTCGCCGAGCTGGAGGCCGATGGCGGGCAGGACCGGTTCCGGGCCACGACCGGGCTGCCGCTGGCGACCTATTTTTCCGGCCTCAAGCTGCGCTGGCTGCTCGACAAGGTGCCCGGCGCGCGGACCCGGGCCGAGGCGGGCGAGCTGCTGTTTGGCAACATCGACACCTGGCTGGCGTGGAACCTGACCGGTTTGCACGCAACCGACGTGACCAATGCCTCGCGGACCCAGCTGATGGATCTGGCAACGCTCGACTGGGACCCAGATATCCTCTCCGCGTTCGGCGTGCCGCGCGCCTGCCTGCCCGAAATCCGCAGTTCGAGCGAAGTCTATGCCAACTGCCACAGCGTGCTCGAAGGGGTGCCGCTGGCCGGGATCCTCGGCGATCAGCAGGCCGCGCTGTTCGGGCAGGCCTGCCTGTCGCCGGGCGAGGCCAAGAACACCTACGGCACCGGCTGCTTCATGCTGATGAACACCGGCGAACAGCCGTTTCCCTCGCGTGCCGGGCTGCTGACCACGCTGGGCTACAAGCTGGGCGAGGCCCCGGCGGTCTATGCGCTCGAAGGTTCGATTTCGATCTCCGGCGCGCTGGTCCAGTGGCTGCGCGACAACCTTGGCCTGATCGCCGACGCCAGCGAGATCGAAGCGCTGGCGGGTACGGTCACGGACAACGGCGACGTCTACTTCGTGCCCGCTTTTTCAGGGCTCTACGCCCCGCACTGGGACGCCAGCGCCCGCGGGGTGATCGCGGGCCTGACCCGGTTCGCCGGCAAAGGCCATCTCGCCCGCGCGGTGCTGGAGGCGACCGCCTTCCAGACCCGCGAGGTGATCGACGCGATGACGGCGGATTCGGGGGTCGCGATCACCGAACTGCGCAGCGACGGCGGGATGGTGGTCAACGAACTGCTGATGCAGTTCCAGTCCGACATCCTCGGGGTGCCGGTGGTCCGGCCCAAGGTTATCGAAACCACCGCGCTCGGCGCCGCCTATGCCGCCGGTCTCGCGGTCGGTTACTGGGCCAGCCCGGCCGACATCACCGCCAACTGGGGCGAGGACAAACGCTGGAACCCTGCCATGGACGCCCCGCGCCGCGCCGCGCTCAACGCCAAATGGGACAAGGCCGTGGCGCGGAGCCGGGACTGGGTGGACTAGGCCAGCACCAGCACATTGTTCTCGCGCGCGATCCGCCGGTCCGTGGCCAGCTCCATCACCATCGTCCCACCGGTCCGATCAATCAACGCGGCCAGCCGTGGAGCGCTATCACCGGTCAATTCACGGGCCGCATCCTGCGCGCGCTGGAGCTGCCACAACGAGTGAATATGGCTGGCTCGTCGCAGCTTGATCCCGCGCCAGTCGTATTCAATCCGCCCGACATGCGGATGGACCTGGCGTTTGCCACCCAGCGAAACCACGGTGCCGGGGGCGGCATCGGTCAGCCCGGCAATCCAGGCGTTCAGGCAGGCCGCGTCGGCGGCGATTCCCGGCCCCCATTGCTCGAAGGCCGTCCGCAGCACCGCCTCCAGCGTTTCAGGAATTCCATCGTCAGCGGGATAGCCAGTCGCTTGGGGATACTCGCAGTCGGCAATTTCAGCGACGTTCATGCGCTCGGTCCAGCGCGCAACGTTTGGCGCGCAGGTGCGCATCAGCCTGGCCGGAACCGGATCGCGGGCAAGATGGGCATAGAGCGGGGCGATCATTCCGAAATCCGCCCGGCTGGGACGCCCGCCGAGCAAATAGGGATAAATCCGGAAATGGGCCTCGAGTACGTGCAGCAATTCTTCATAAGCCGCTTCGATCGCTGGAGCACTTTCGTCGGTCACCCCAAGGTTGGGCAGAAAACCGTTGAACTTGTCCATGATCGCGCCGGCCATGGCGAGGCGCTGGTCGTAGGGGAGTTGCGGCGGCACCGCGCGCGCGAATTCGGCGCGCAGAAACAGCTCCTGCTCCGCACGGTACGACCAGCGATAATGCATTGCGGCCGGCATCAGGTAGTTCGAGCCGAAAGCATCGAGAAAATTCGCAACCACTTGCTGCACCGGCCCGGGTGGATCCAAAACCGGCTCAGCCATTCGCGCTTCGATGTGGTCGATGATCGCGGTCGTATCCTGAATCAATTCGCCCTCAGGAGTCTCGACAACCGGGATAACCATGTGACCCACCTGCGGCACAATCTCATTCATGAAGCGCTGATCCGAGGCGAGCAATTCGATAAACGGCACCCGCTTCTTCAGCAGGTAGCTGCGCGCCTTGCCGGCGAACAAGGAATGGGGCGTACCCCACAAGGTATAGCAGCGGCCTGACATCCCATCCTCCCGATTGGCAGTAGGGACCTATGCCTTGAACCGATTTAGGGTGCAAACCCTAAATCTTGCATCACCGCATCAACAGGATCGAAATCCGCCGGTTCCTCGGGTCCTGCGGCTTGTCCTGGATCAGTGGTTCGCGATCGGCCACGCCTTCGATCTTGCGGAAGCGGTTTTCGCCGATGCCGCGGCTGATCAGAGCCTGACGGGTCGATTCGGCGCGGCCGGCCGAAAGCGACCAGTTGTTCGCGCCCGGCCCGCCGGTCCACGGCAGGGCATCGGTGTGGCCGCGGATCGAGATCCCGCCGAGCTCGCCGGTCAGCATTCCGGCGATCACTTCGAGCAGCGACGTGGCATCCGGGGTCAGCACCGTGGTGCCGAGCTGGAACATCGAGAAGTCGGCATCGTCGACCAGGTCGATCCGGATGCCGTCGGTGGTGTCGACCATCCGGACCTGCTTGGCCAGCCGGGCGAGGCGAGGACTGGCATCGAGCTTGGCCGCGAGCCGTTCCTTCATCGCCTGCATCTTCTTGACCCGTTCGCCGCCTTCCTTGGGCCCGCCGGTGGTGTCGCGCGGGATCGTCATCGCGCGGGTCCCGGTCTGCCCGGCGCGGTTGGGGTAGGAATCAGCGTCGGTGATCGACGAGCCACCGAGCATCCCGTTCGATCCGGCGCTTTCCTGCTTGAGCTTGACCAGGGTCGGGGTGAAATAGTCGGCGATCCCCTTGCGCTGCTTTTCGGTCGTCGCGCCGAGCAGCCACAGCAGCAGGAAGAACGCCATCATCGCGGTGACGAAGTCGGCATAGGCCACCTTCCACGCCCCGCCGTGGTGCCCGGCGGCGACAACGGTGACCTTCTTGACGATGATCGGGGGCGGCAGCTCGTTCTTGCCGCGCCCGCCAGCCTTGGCGGCGGCCATGTCAGCGGCCCCTCAGTGCGTCGAGCAGTTCGGACAGGCCCGGGCGGAAATCGTGGCCGAGGCCCGAACGCGCGCTTTCGACCACCAGCGGCTGGGGCCAGCCGTGCAGCGATGCGATCACCACTTGTTTGACCGCGTGGAAGATCTGCTCGTCGGCGTCGATGATCTGCTTGAGCCGGCCAGCCATCGGCGCGACCATCCCGTAGGCGAGCAGCACGCCGAGGAAGGTCCCGACCAGCGCCGAACCGATCATCCCGCCCAGGATCGCGGGCGGCTTGTCGATCGAGCCCATGGTCTTGACCACGCCAAGCACCGCCGCGACGATCCCCAGCGCGGGCAGCGCGTCGGCCAGGCCGGTGATCGCGTGCTGGGGTTCGTGCAGCTCGTGGAAATGGGTCTTCATCGCGTTGTCCATCACCTCTTCGACCGCGTGGACCTCCAGCGTGCCCGAGGAGACTACAATCAGGGTCAGCGTGTCGCAGATCAGGTCGATCAGCGGCTGGTTGGCCAACAGCCGCGGGAATTCGGCGAAGATCGCCGAGTTCTGCGGCTCGGTCACATGGCTTTCGAGCGCGACCGGGCCTTCGGCGCGGAGCAGCTTCATCAGCTTGGTGGTCAGCACGATCGCGTCGACGTGATCCTGCCGGGTGTGGCGCGGGCCCTTGAACACCTTGGCGAACCCGCCGCCGAGCGCCTTCAGTCCGTGGAGGTTGTTGCCGGTGACCAGCGCGCCGAGCGCCGCCCCGCCGATGATCAGCATCTCGTGTGGGATCGCCTCGAGCACCGGACCGAGCGAGCCGCCGGTGATCGCGAACCCGCCGAACACCATCACGAACAGGATGACTATGCCAATACCGGCGTACATGAAACGACCCCCCTAAAACACTAACGTAGCTGCGCAGTCAGCGCAGGAATTCGAACAGGCTGAGCGCGGACAGCCGGGCGAAGCTGGCCTGGCTGGCTTCGAGCACGGTCATCGTCTGCTGCAATTTGGAGACTGCTTCGGACAAGTCGGTGCCGCCGACGTCGGCCTCTTCCTGGCTGCGCAGTTCGGCCATCTGGGTCTGGCGTTCGACGTTGAGGTCGATCCAGTTGAGCCGGGTCCCGACCACGGTCTGGCGGGTAGTAATGGTTTCGAGCCCGGTATCGAGCATGCCCATCGCGTCGCGGGCCGACTGGGCCGGGTCGCTGCCCGATACCAGCGCGGCGGCAAGGTCCTTGACCACCGCGAACAGGCCGGTCGGAACGCCCCCGACGGAGAAATTCAGGAATTCGGGGCCGGTCAGACCGCGGGTCACCTTCTGGCCTTCGCCGATCGGCAATTCGCCGGCCGTGGCGGTGCCGATGTAGCTGACGTTGCCAAGACCATCGACGGCATAGGCATCACCCGCCGCCTCACCGCCGAACAGCGCATGCCCGGCGCTGTCGCGCGAATTGGCGAGCCTTACCAGTTCGGACGAGATCTGGTCGATCTCGGTCGCGATTCCGGCGCGCTGCTGCTGGGTCAGGATGCCGTTGGCGGCCTGGGTTGCCAGTTCCTTCACCCGGATCA
>CALCQB010000167.1 GCA_937897535.1 uncultured Novosphingobium sp.
TCTACACAGGCGAAGACACTCTTTCCCTACACGACGCTCTTCCGATCTGGTCTGAGCGAAGCCCGGCGGATCCATGACCATCTGCTAGCCAAGCCGGATCGCCCGGCGCTGCTCGATGCGCTGCTGCCGCGTCTGACCGGGCACGGCGCACTGACCGATCTCTATGCCCGCGCACTGGTTCCGGCCCCGCCGACCGAGCGCGGACAGGGCGGCTATATCGCCGAAGGCTATGACCATGCGCTCGACGCGCTGCGCGAGACATCGGGCAATGCCCGACGGGCGATTGCCGCGCTCGAGGCGAAGTACCGCGACCAGACCGGGCTTGCGGCGCTGAAAATCCGCCACAACGGCGTGCTCGGCTATTTCGTCGAGGTCCCGGCGCGGCATGCCGATGCGCTGATGGCGCCGGACAGTGGCTTCACCCACCGCCAGACCATGGCCGGGGCGGTGCGGTTCAATGCCCTCGCGTTGCATGAGGAAGCCAGCCGGATCGCTGAGGCCGGCGGCCACTCGCTCGCCGCCGAGGAAGCGCATTTCGAGGAGCTGGTCGGCCAGGCGGTCGCGGCGCGCCATGCCATCGCCGCCACCGCCGAAGCTCTGGCCCGGCTCGACGTGGCCTGCGGCCAGGCCGAGCGCGCGGCGGAGAGCGGCTGGTCGCGCCCGCGGATCGTCACCGACAATGTCCTGGCTATCGAAGGCGGACGACACCCGGTGGTCGAAGCGGCGCTGGCGGCGCGGGGTGAGCGGTTTGTCGCCAACGATTGCCGCCTGGCTCCCGAGAACCGGTTGTGGTTGATCGGCGGCCCCAACATGGGCGGCAAGAGCACCTTCCTGCGCCAGAACGCGCTGATCGTCCTGCTGGCGCAGGCAGGCGGGTTCGTTCCGGCGTCAAGCGCTACGATCGGGCTGACCGACCGGCTGTTCAGCCGGGTCGGCGCGTCGGACAACCTGGCCCGCGGGCGTTCGACCTTCATGGTCGAGATGGTCGAGACCGCCGCGATCCTGGCCCAGGCGACCGAACGCAGCTTCGTGATCCTCGACGAGGTCGGGCGCGGGACTTCGACCTATGACGGGCTGGCGCTGGCTTGGGCAGTGGTCGAGGCGGTTCACGGGGCCAACCGCTGCCGCTGCCTGTTCGCAACGCATTACCACGAACTGGCGCGGTTGGCCGAGAACTGCGAGGCCTTGAGCCTTCACCATGTCCGGGCCCGCGAATGGCAAGGCGATCTGGTGCTGCTGCACGAGCTGGCCGAAGGCCCGGCTGACCGCTCGTATGGCCTGGCCGTGGCCAAGCTGGCCGGGGTGCCCGCGCCGGTCGTGGCCCGCGCTGCGGCGGTGCTCGACCGGCTGGAGAAGGGCCGGGCCGAGACCGGCGGGTTGGCCGCTGGCCTTGGCGACCTGCCGCTGTTTGCCGCGGCGATCGAACACCGGCAGGAGGTGGTCGATACCCTGCGCGAGCGGCTCGGTGCGCTCGATATCGATGCGCTTTCTCCGCGTGAGGCGCTCGATCTGCTTTATGAATTGAAGCGCGAGGCGGGCAAGCTTCCTTAACTTTGGCAGGCTAAGGTCGGGCCATGTTCTTTTTCGGCTTCGGCCCCAAGATGCGCCACGTGTTCGCCAGCCGCTGGAAGGCGGTGACGTGGTCGCTTGGCATCCTGCTGACCGCCTATTGCACCGTACCGGCGGCAGACCAGGCCCGCGAGCACGAGCAGATGCAAGTGGCCAAGGCCCACGAAGCGCACAAATCGCCGTGGGCCAAGAATTAGGTCGGGTCCATTGAATCGGAGCCTGAAACTCCCCTCCCCGTGGGGGAGGGGTTGAGGGTGGGGGCGCGACGCCGGCGTTGACGCGCGGCCTGGCGGCCTCGCTCCCCCATCCCCGGCCCTTCCCCGCCGGGGAAGGGAGTTCTGAGCCAGTCTTCTAGCGATTTGCTCTAAGCTGGCTCTCGGCCCATACCGGCCAGCGCCCGGTCGATGATGGCATCCTTCTGCCAGCGTTCAATGGCCCGGTCCCGCGCGGCCCTGCCCAGCGCCTGCCGCCGCGTCGGATCATCCGCCAGCTCCCGGATTGCCGCTGCCAGCGCAGCCGGATCGCCCGGCGGGGTGATCGCGCCGCAGCCGTCGACTTCGGCGTAGAGCCCCGTCCCCGGCTCGATGGTCGCGACCACCGGGCGGGCCGAGGCGAGCATGTTGGTCAGCTTCGAAGGCAGCACCAGATCGGCCGCGCCCGCGATCTGCGGCAGCAGGTGCAGGTCGGCCATAGTCAGCATTGCCCCCATCCGTTCGGCAGGCTGCAGGTCATGCAACTGGACATTGGCCAGCCCCTGCGCCAGCTGTTCGAGCGCGGCCCGGTTGGGCCCCTCGCCGCAGATCACGAAGGCGATGTCCGGACGGTCGTGCAGCAGCCAGGCGGCCTCGACCAGAATCTCGATCCCCTGCTTGCGCGCGATATTGCCTGAATAAAGCGCGATGGTCTTGCCGGTCAGACCCCAGGCGGTGCGGATTGCGTCTGCACCGGCCTGATCGGGAGCAAAGCGCGCATCCGACCAATTGCGCATTTCGAACACGCGGGCAGGGTCGACACCCTTGGCCACCAGCCGGTCGCACATCTGCGGGCTGATCGTCGAAACTTGGTCGCCCAGTTTCAGGAATGCCGCTTCGACCCAGCGGGCCATCCGGGCGATGGCGCGCCGTTCGTCCATTAGCCCGGTGGCGAGCGCGGCTTCAACCTCAAAGTCCTGGACATGAATCCACAGCCACGCACCGGCGATCCGCGCGGCGAGCCAGGCGGTGAATACGCTCAGCAGCGCCGGTGCGATCGCGATCACCAGTTCCGGCCGCTCGCCTTTTGGGTGCAGTGCCGCGCGCAGGGCGTGGGGCAAGGCGGAAAGGGCAAAGCTGGCGAGATGGACGATCCGCTTGAACCCGCCGGGTTCGGCCGGGACATAGTGCGGGCAGCGGGTCACTTCGACCGCGCCTTCGCAGGAGGTCCGCCAGCCGCCCCCGGCAAAGCCCGGATAAGTCCGCCACTGCGGGTAATAGGGCTTGCCCGCAATCACCCGGACCCGTGCGCCGCGCGCCACCAGCGCTTCGGCCAGGCCTTGCGTGTAGGGACCAATCCCGACCGGCTCGGGCGCGTAGTTGAGCCCGACGAGCAGCACCGAGCGCGGGCTCACTGGTCGAGCCACTTGCTCAGCGCGGCCAATTGGCGCGATTGGCGGCGGACATCGGCCTGTGCAAGATCCTTGAGTGAGCGCAGCGCCCGCGATCCGGCCCAGCCGAGGAAGCCGCCCTCGCCCGACATATCACGGGTTACTGCCGTTTCGCCCTTTACCTTACTGCGACCCAGGACCCGCGCGGCGAGCCCGGCCGACCCGCCCTTCAGCGTCGCTGCTGCAAATCCAGCGCTGGCGCGGGTGTCGAGGTCCTGGAGCAGCAAATCGGGTGCGACGGCGAGCAGATCGGCCGGGGCCGGCGTGCCGGGGTCGGCGGAAAAGTCGATTTCTGCATCCGGGCGAAAGCTTAGAGTCAGCTCGAGCATCAGCCGGGCCCCGTCGCGCCAGCCGCTGGCCACCGCCTCCGCCCAGAATTGCAGCCAGTCGACCGGCGCGGTCCGCAAAAGGTAGTCGATATCGGCCAGGATCAATGGCCCGCAGTCGAGCCGGTGGCCATAGACGGCGTGGACGATCAGATGATTCAGCAAGTCTTGCGGCGCGGGATAGCGGATGCCCCCTGCTTCGACCGCGCGGCGCCGGACTGCAGCCTCGTCGCGGACCGGGCTGGCATGGTCGAGCCGCCCGTCGCGTTCCCACAACCGATGGTGAAGCTCGATCACCGTGCCGCGCGGGGCGATCAGCGGGGGCATGTGCTTGTCGAGCCGGACCACGTCGCCGAGCGCCATCTCGCTGGTCCGCGCCAAGGTATAGCCCGCCGCCTGCAGGGTTTCGAACGCCGGGATCACCGCCTCTGGCGCGACCAGCAGATCGAGATCGCGCAGCGGTCGCTGCGCCGGTTCGGGATAAGCGTGCGTGGCCAGCCAGGCTCCCTTGAGCGCGACAGGCGAGAAGTCTGCAAGCAATGCGCAGCACTCCACCAGTTCGGCTTGCTGGACCAAGGCCTGCATCGCGGCGAAGCGATGCGCCGCCTGCCATTCTGCGCGGATCGACTGCGGCAATTCGACCTGGTCGCGGTGCATGCCGAACAGCAGCGGCTGCAGACGGTGCTGGGCCGCCATTTGACTGAGCTTGGCCCAATCCACTTCGTCCAGCACTACCAGATCCGGAAAATGCGCCGTGCCGATCAGATCGAGCAAGATGCGCCGCAGCGCCGGACGGTCCATCGTCCGCGTGAGCGTCAGTTAGACGAGCGCTTGGGCACGGTGAAGGTCCCGGAAATCCGTCCGCCGCGCGGAGATCCTTCGCTGCCCGGAGTGCCTAGCGCTGACGACCCCCCACCAACCCTGCCATCGAGCGTGGAGAGCCCGGAATTCAGGTCGATCGTCAGGCGGCCGCCCGACAGCCGGTTGCCCCCCTGCAGCAGCGTGACATTGCCCGAGAGTGTGATCAGCCGCCGATCGAAATCATAGATCGCGACATCGCCCGAGGCGGCCTGGTTGCCGCGGGTGATCTGCACGCCGCCTACCGCGTCGACCCGGTGGATCTTGAAGCCGCCGCCGTCGGTGGTGAAGGCCATCGTGGTGCGCCCGGCGCGCAGGGTCAGGTCGGACTGGGTGACCACCACGTTTCCGGCCAGGATCGCGCGGTTGGCCTTGCCCTGCAGCTCGCCGTGATCGGCCGAGAAATTGACCGGGGCATCGCTGTTGTGCCCGCCGAACACCTGCGCGGCCGACGGCGCAAGCGCGATGATCGCGGCACCGCCCAGCGCGAACCCGCCGAGCAACGAGCGCAGCGCGGTGGCTTTGAGGGAACGTCGGTCGGGCTGGCTCATAACGGCATCCTCAAACGCGATTGGACGAACTGCATCCGGACATTGCCATCCAGCTTGAGCACGCGATTGTCGAGATCGGCACTTATCCGGTCGGCGCTGAAAGTGCCAGCCGGAATGGCTCCGCTGACCCCGCCCGATCCCGAGACCGTGCGGTCGCGCAGATCGATTGCGACGTTGGCGGTGGTCAGGCGATAGCCGTCCGCGGCGGTGAACACCACCGGTCCAACCACCACGACGCGCTGGTCGGCATAATTGTAGGTTCCGCGCACCGCAGTCAGCTCGGCCGGTCCGTCGGTCAGCCGAATCCGCGCGGCGAGGTTTTCCATCTGCACTTCGGGGACTGCGGCAGAGACCTGGACCGCACTGCCGGCGGTGACGGTGAAGGGCCGTCCGCGCTTGTCCTCGCCCCGGTACATCGCGTTGTTCACCCGCAGCCGCTCCTCGGTCACCGCGACCTTGGTGCGATCGAGCAGGAACGAAAGTTCGCCTTCGGTGAACAGCGGTCCAACGATCATCGCGGCGGCGACCACCCCGACCAGCCCCGGCAACCAGCGCGCCAGGATCCGCACCTTGCGATCGTGCGAACCGCCCGGCGCTGCCCAGTGGCGGCGCTTGTCGCGAATGAGGTCGGCGGCTTCGGTCATGGTCGCAGAGGATCAGGCCTCGTGGCTGAACAGGTCCTTGTCGGCCCAGCCGGCAAGGTCGAGCCGGGCCCGGTGTGGCAGGAAATCGAACGCCGCCTGGGCGAGGTCAGTCCGGTGCTCGCGGGCCAGCCGCTCGATCAGGATTGCGTGCATCGCGTGGAGATAGCGCACGTCGCTCGCGGCATATTCGCGCTGCGCCTCGCTCAGCTCGGCGCCGCCCCAGTCACTCGACTGCTGCTGCTTGGACAGTTCCTTGCCGAGCAGCTCGCGGACCAGATCTTTCAGGCCGTGGCGGTCGGTATAGGTCCGGACCAGCTTGCTGGCGATCTTGGTGCAGAACACCGGTGCGGCGACTACGCCCATGTAATGCTCGATCGCGGCCAGATCGAACCGGGCGAAGTGGTACAGCTTGACCCGCGCCGGATCGGCCAGCACCGCCTTGAGGTTGGGCGCGGCATAGTCCGAACCCGGACCGAACCGGACCAGATGCTCATCGCTCCCGCCGTCCGAGATCTGCAACAGGCACAACCGGTCGCGCGGGGTGATCAGCCCCATGGTTTCGGTATCGACGGCGACCGGTCCCGGGCCGAGCACGCCGGCGGGGAGATCTTCTTCGTGGAGATAGACTGCCATATCCCAAGGTGCTTAGGCTTATCCGGGCGGGGTGAAAAGCCCTGCAATGGCGGAGTTTTGCGCGTGGCCGGTTCCGAGGCAGTTCCCGAAAGCTGGCGCAGTGCGCTGGACCCGGTGCTGCAATCGCCAAAGTCGCGTGCGCTCGGGGCTTTCCTCAAGGCCGAGGAAGCCGCCGGAAAGCCGGTCTATCCGCCGCGCGGAACCCGGCTGGCGGCGCTCGAACTGACCCCGCTCGATGCGATCAAGGTCGTGATCCTGGGGCAGGATCCTTATCACGGGGCGGGCCAGGCGCACGGCCTGTCGTTCTCCGTGCAGGACGGGGTGAAGGTCCCGCCCAGCCTCGCCAATATCTACAAGGAGCTGGCCAGCGATCTCGGCCTGCCGCGCCCGGATCATGGCAACCTCTCCGGGTGGGCGAGGCAAGGCGTGCTGCTGCTCAACGCCGCGCTGACAGTCGAGCAAGGCCAGCCCGCCTCGCACCAGGGCAAGGGCTGGGAAGAGGTCACCGATGCGGTGATCGCTGCCGTCGCCGCCAAGGTCGAGCCGTGTGTGTTCCTGCTATGGGGCAACCATGCCCGCAAAAAGGCGGCGAGCGTGCCGGGTTTGATGCAAAGCCACCATCTTGTCCTGACCGCGCCGCACCCCAGCCCGCTGTCAGCGCATACAGGCTTTCTGGGCTGCCGCCATTTCAGCCAGGCCAATACCTTTCTCGAGGCCAAGGGCCGCGGGGCAGTGGACTGGCGGCTGTGAACGCGGCAAGGTGAGCGCATGGCATTCGAACTCCCCCTGACCGAGACCGCGACGCTGCTCCAGCAGAGCGTCCAGCGCTACCTTTCCGATCACCCCAAGCCCACATGGCAGGGCCTCGCCGAGCTTGGCCTGCTGGCCGTCGGCATTCCGGAGGAGTCCGGCGGGGTCGGCGGCGGCGCGATCGAGCGGGCGACGATCATGGCCGAGCTGGGTCCGGCGCTGGCCGGGTCGGATTGGCTCGCGCACCATCTCGGCGCAAGTCTGCTGGCGCGGCTCGCCCCCGACCATGGACTGCTCGGCGCACTGGCGAGCGGTGAAGCGCGGATCGCGCTGGTCCCGGGCGATAGCGGCGAAGTGCCGCTGGTCGCCGGTGCGGCCGAGGCCGACTGGCTGGTCCTGGCGGGCCCCGCGCAAACCTTGTTGGTCAAGGCCGATGCGCCGGGCCTGTCGCGCCGCCGCCGTGTGATGCTCGATGGCTCGGTCACCGCGGATGTCACGATCGGCACCGACCTGCAGGCCGATACGGTGCTGGCCGAGGACGCCGATGCGCTTGCGGCCCGCGCCTGGGCGAGCGATGCCCGCCAGGTCGCGCTGTGCTCCGAAGCTGCCGGGTTGATGGCGCGGATGATCACCGATACCGCTGCCTATCTCCAGCAGCGCAAGCAGTTTGGCGTCGCCATCGCCAGCTTTCAGGTCCTGCGCCACCGGCTCGCCGACATGCAGATGGCGGCGCTCAAGGCCGAGGGCCTGACCGAGCGGGCGGTGTTGGCCGAAGACAATGCGGGCTGGGCCCACGCGGTCAGCGCCGCCGTGGTCGAGACAATCGACGCGGTCCGGCTGGTCGGCGAGGGCGCGGTCCAGCTCCACGGCGGAATGGGCGTGACCGAGGAGCTCAGCCTCGGCGGGCAGTTCAAGCGCGGGTTGGCAATTGCCGCGACCCTGGGTTCAAAGAGCCAGCATCTGGCCCGCCACGCTGAATTGGCCTAGCCCAGCACGGCCCGCGCGATCAGATCGCGCTGGATTTCGTTCGATCCGGCATAGATCGTCGCCGCGCGGCCATTGAGGTATCGCGGCAGTGCGGTCGCCAGCAGGTCAGGGCTCTGCCCGTCAGCCTCGGCCCACCCGGCCAGGCCGGCAATCTCGCAAGCCAGCACATCGATCCGCTGCGCCGCTTCGGTCCCCTGGACTTTCAGCACCGAGGCATAGAGCGCCGCCTTGGTCGGTTCTGCCCCGATCGATTTGAGCTCCAGCGCTTCGAGCGCCTCAAGCGTCACCGCTTCGCGCCGTAGCCGCTCCTGCAATACCGGATCGTCACCCGCTTCACCCTCCAGCCTCGCCAACGCGCCAAACAGCGAAGGGGCATAGCGCCCACCGCGCTCGAAGGTCAGCAGGTACTTGGCGACCGACCAGCCGTCGTTCTCCTCGCCCAGCCGGTTGGCGACCGGCACCCGGACGTTGTCGAAGAACACCTGGTTGAGCTCGTGCTCGCCGGCCAGCGAAATGATCGGATCGACCTTCAGCCCTGGCGTGGCCATGTCGATCAGCACAAAGCTGATCCCGGCCTGCGGCTTGCCTTCGGACGAGGTGCGAACCAGCGCGAACATCCAGTTGGCGAAGTGCGCGTGCGTGGTCCAGATCTTCGATCCGTTGAGGACGTAATGATCTCCGTCCCGCTCGGCCTTCAATTTGAGCGAGGCGAGGTCCGAGCCCGAACCCGGCTCCGAAAAGCCCTGGCACCAGTAATGCTCGCCCGACAGGATCCGCGGCAGGAAGTAGGCCTTCTGTTCGTCCGAGCCATAATGCATCAGCACCGGCGCGACCATCTTGAGCCCCTGCGGCAACAGGCTTGGCGCCCCGGCCCGCGCGCATTCGGCGGAGAAGATGTACTTCTGCATCGCCGTCCAGCCGGTTCCGCCGTATTCGACCGGCCAGTCGATCGCCCCCCAACCGCGCGCGGTCAGGATCTGCTGCCACGGCACCGAATGATCGGGATGCGAGAACACCGAAGTCGCCCGCCGCCCGGCCCGGGCCAGCTCCGGGGTCAGGTTCTCGGCGAGGAACGCGCGCACTTCGGCGCGGAAAGCGGACAGGTCATCGGGTTCGGTCATATGAGTAGATTGCCTGAACTGGCCCGGCTTGCAAACCTGTCGATCGTGGCATCTGCAAACATTTTTCCGAAGTCCGGTCCCTGCTCGGGGTAAAGGTATGGCTCGATCAGCTCCGCTTCGATCACCGCCAGCTGGCCGCTGTCCATACGGACCATGTCGATCCGGGCGTAGAGCGGGGGTTCATCGAAAGGCAACATCGTCATGACCGCTTCGGCGGCAGCGCGGTCGGCTGGGGCCGGGTGCAACGCTTCCTCGATTCCGCCGTAGAGTGACTGAATCCGGTATTCGCCGGGCTGCGCCCGCTTGGCGAGGGCGTGGCTCAACCGTCCGCCAACAAAGATAAAGCTCAGCTCGCCCTCACGCTGGATCGCGGGCAGGAATGGCTGGATCATCGCCGGCTGGTCGATTCGCCAGTCGGCGGGCGGGGGATTGGCGCGGGTGAAGCTGTCCTGCCCGATCGCGCCAGCGCCGACCCGGCGCTTGACCACCACTCGCTCGCAGCTGAATTGGTCGAAGGCGGCCCGGACCTCGTCCGGCCCGGCGCATTCAGGCCATAGTGTCGGGATCGAGGGCGCGCCGCGCTGCTCCAGCTCGCGCAGGTAAAGCTTGTCGGCGTTCCAGCGGATCACCTCGACCGGGTTGCAGACGATCACCCCGGCGGCTTCCAGCGCGGCCAAGCGCATCAGGAATTCATCCTTGGCCTCGGTGTAGTCCCATGGGGTACCGAGGTAAGCGAGGTCGAAAGCAGTCAATTCCGCCAGCGGCGCGCGCCAGTCGATCGCGGTCAGTTCGGCCCGGCCCGCCAGCCCGGTCTCGAGCGCCGCGAACAGCAGGTCATGCTCGAAGGCATCCGGGCGGCGGCTGGGCGAACCGGGCAGGGTCGTGGGGCAGGCAAGGAAGGCGATTCTCACGGACGTGTCTCCATCGGGGATATGGCTTCGGGCGGGCAGAGCCGTTCCTGCAGCGCGCTGCGCAACCATTGCCGGGCCGGGCCGGGTGGGCAGTCGCGCCGCCACAGTGCGGCGAAGGTGTAGTCTGTGCCGGGGTCCTCGGGCACGGCCAGCGGGACCAGCCGCCCGGTGGCAAGGTCGTCGGCGACGGTGGTGCGCGGCATGTTGCCCCAGCCGATCCCCTCAAGCAGCAGCGCGTGCTTGGCGCCGAGGTCAGCCAGACGCCAGGTCCGCGCGGCGGTGACCGAGAAATCACGGCCCTCGGTCAGCGGCGAGCGGTCGCTCAGCACCAGTTGCAAGTGCTGGCGGGCAGTGCCGGGCGGGATCGGGTCCATCCGGGCGAGCGGGTGGCCGGGCGCGGCAACCGGGAGCAGCTGGACCGCGCCGATCACGCTGCGCTCCAACTCGGGGAACGCGTTCATCACCGGCCCGCCCACACCGAGGTCGGCCCGCCCGTCGAGCAGCATCGCCGCGACCCCGCCGAGCGCCTCGACATGGAGCCGCAGGCCAACCGTGGGGAAGGCCATCGTGAAATCCTTGAGCAGCGCGGCGAGCACGGCGGGCGGGTACATCACGTCGATCACCAGGCCGAGTTCGGCCTCGAGCCCCTGGTGGTGATCGCGCGCCTTGGCCAGCAGTGCATCCATATCGCCGGCTACTGCGCGCGCAGCGGGGAGCAGCGCGCGACCGGCAGGGGTCAGTTCGGGCCTGCGTGAACCCTCGCGCGCGAACAGCCGCATGGCGAGCAGCGCCTCAAGCTGGGCAATGCCATAGGAAATCGCCGAAATCGCCCGGCCAAGGCGCTTGGCCGCGCCGCCAAAGCTGCCTTCGTCGACCACGGCGAGGAAGATCCGGAGCTGGTCGATACTGGGCTGGCCAAGTTGCATGTTCGGATATCCTGAACATTTGAAGCGATTTTATCGCAGTTACCTGTAGCTGCGGCAAGCCCTATCTGGCGTTCAACAGCCACGGCTTCCTTGCCTGGCTCCGGAGAAACCCGATGATCGAACTTCGCCCCTTTGCCACGCTCGGTGCGGCCAACCATGGCTGGCTCGACGCGCGCCATCACTTTTCCTTCGCCAGCTACTACGAGCCGGAGCGGACCCAATGGGGTGCCTTGCGGGTCTGGAACGACGATGCGATCGCCGCGCAGACCGGCTTTCCGCCGCATCCGCACCAGGACATGGAAATCGTCACTTATGTCCGGCAAGGCGCGATCAGCCACAAGGACAGCCTTGGCAACCAGGGCCGGACCGAAGCCGGCGACGTCCAGGTGATGAGCGCCGGGACCGGGATCACGCACGCCGAATACAATCTGGAAGACGAGGAAACCCGGCTGTTCCAGATCTGGATCCTGCCCGACGAGCGCGGCCACGCGCCGAGCTGGGGCGCACGGCCGTTCCCGAAGGATGACCGCAGCGGCAAATTCGTGACGCTGGCCTCGGGCTTTGCCGATGACAGCGATGCCTTGCGGATCCATGCCCAGGCGCGAGTTGCCGGGGCGCTGGTCCGGGCCGGGGAAACGATCCGCTATGAGACGACACCCGAGCGCCACCTCTACCTCGTCCCCGCGACCGGCCGGGTCCGGATCGGCGACATCGAAGCCAATGCCCGCGACGGCGTGGCGATCACCGATGTTACTGCATTTGAAATTACCGCGCTCGAAGACAGCGAACTGGTGCTGGTCGACGCGGCTTGAACCCTACCGAACGAAAGGAAATTCCCATGACCGCGATTACTGCCAATCCCGCTGCCGCCAATCCCGCTGCGGCCGATACCCTGGCCCTTGCTGGCCGCGTGCTGATCGCCGCGATCTTCGTGCTGAGCGGTTTTGCCAAGCTGGCCGATCCGGCCGGAACCGCTGCCTATGTCGCCTCGGCCGGGCTGCCTGTGCCGTTGCTTGCTGCCTGGGGCGCAGGTCTCCTCGAGACGATTGGCGGGATCGCCTTGATCGTCGGCTTCCGCCCGCGTCTGTTCGCGCTGGCCCTGGCCGGGTTCAGCCTCATCGCCGCGGTGGCGTTCCACGCGGCGTTAGGGGACCAGAACCAGTTCATTCACTTCTTCAAGAACGTCGCGATCGCTGGTGGCCTGCTCCAGGTCGCCGCTTTCGGTCCGGGCCGCTTCGCCCTGTCGCGCTGATCGGTTCAACCCGGCCCCCCGCGGCGCGCCGGTCTCTAGCCAGAGACCGGCGCACTTGCGCGTCAGGCCAGCGGCGCGATCGAGATCTTCTTCTCCAGCTTGGCCGCGGCCTTCTCGGCCTTCTTGCGCAGCTTGAACACTGCCTTCATGTGGCGCTGGTCGGCCCCGCTCAGGTGCTTCTCGCTCTCGACGAACTGCTCCTGCTCCTCCTCGCGGATATGGTGGAGGTATTTCTCCTTCATCGCCTCGAACCGGACTTTCCACGCGGCGGTGGCCTGATCGCGGGCGACCAGATCGGCGATCATCTCGTCGAGCTCGTGATGCTCGGCGACTGCGTGGCGGGCGAATTCGGTAGTCTCGGGGTTGCGCAGCACGGTCGACCAAAGCGCCTGCTCCTCGGCGGCGGCATGGCCCTTGATCTCGTGGCAGAATTCGCTGAACAGCTTGGCCCGCTCGGGCGAGGCCCCCTCGGTCTGGCTGAGCATCGCCAGCAGGCCGCGGTGGCGGTCATGGTCTTCGACCAGCCGACCGAAGATCGCCGGATCGCCGCGAAATGGTGTGACCGGGGTCGAGCCGATCGGCGCGGCTACCTTGGGCGCAACCGCCTTGGCCTTGGCGAGCGCGGCCTTTTTCGAAGCCGATTCGTCGTTCTTGCTGCGCTTGTCGGCCTTGGCCATGATGCAATCCCCGCTCAACTGGCCGAACCTGTTCGGCGCTGGCAAGGGAAACGCGCGGGGCTGGGGCCGGTTCCTTCAGCGCGGGAGTTCGCTCGCCCCCATCAGCATCTCGTCAACCGCGCGGGCGGCCTGGCGGCCTTCGCGGATCGCCCAGACCACCAGGCTCTGCCCGCGCCGCATGTCGCCGCAGGCAAAGATCTGCGGGTCGCTGGTGCGGTAGTCGGTGACATTGGCAGCGACATTGCCGCGCCCGTCGAGCTCCACACCCGACTGGTCGATCATGCCCTGCTTGAGTGGGCCGGTGAAACCCATGGCGAGGAGGGTGAAGCCGTCGCGGGTGAGGCGCGCAACCGCACCGCCGACGCGGATCGTGCCATCGCCGATCGGAGCCGAGGCCGAGACCACGCCGTCCATCTGGTTGTAAGAACCATAGGTCGCGCGGGCCGAGAGGTGCATCTCGTCATCGATGCGGCGGGTGACGTACTTGACCGCACCGCCAACCGTGTTGCGGCCATAAAGCGTGCCCTGCGGTCCGCGCAGCACTTCGATGCGCTGGACGTCATAGATGTCGAGCACGGCAGCCT
>CALCQB010000168.1 GCA_937897535.1 uncultured Novosphingobium sp.
CCAGCAGCTGCATCTCGCGCATGTATTCGTACATGCCCACCCGCTCGGCCAGCGGAGCATAGATATCCATCGTCTCGCGGCTGATCCGGCGGCGCTTGTCCTCGCTCTTGATGAAATGCAGCGTGCGCATGTTGTGGAGCCGGTCGGCCAGCTTGACCAGCAGCACCCGGATGTCCTCGCTCATCGCCAGCAGGAACTTGCGCAGGTTCTCGGCGGCGCGCTCGCTTTCGCCCATCGCCTCGATCTTGGACAGCTTGGTCACCCCGTCGACCAGCCGGGCAACCTCGCTGCCGAAATTCTTCTCGATATCCTCGATCGTCGCCAGCGTGTCCTCGACCGTATCGTGGAGCAGCGCGGTGATGATGGTTTCCTGATCGAGCTGCAGCTCGGTCATCAGCCCGGCCACTTCGACCGGGTGGCTGAAATAGGGATCGCCGCTGGCGCGCTTCTGGCTGCCGTGCTTCTGCACCGTGTAGACGTAGGCGCGGTTGAGCATGGCTTCGTCCGCATCGGGATCGTAGCCCAGGACCCGCTCGACAAGTTCGTACTGGCGCAGCATCTCCGCCCTTGATGGGGGGATAAGGCCCCCCAGGGCAAGCGCAAAAAGGGGGCCTTGCGGCCCCCTTCGGTCTTGCGCTGTGGCAATTCGTCCTAGCGGGTGACGATCTGCGCCTTGGCGAACTGCGCGTCGAGCAGCTTGCGCTTGTCGGCTGTGGTGCTTTGCGGGATCATCTTCACCCCGACCGCCAGATGCCGATCATCGACCTTGCGGATCACCACGATGATGTCGAACAGCGGGCCATCCTTGACCGCCATGGTCGAGATAAATGCTTCGGCCGCGCCGCCGCCAAAGCTGCTCGGCTGGCGGCTGGTATAGGGAGTGGCCCCGGCCGCGCCGAGGATGATCTCGGCAATCTGGCCGCTGTCGGGCATCGTTTCTTCGGGCCCGGCCTCGATCACCCGGAACAGCAGCCCGCCCGACCCGTCGCTGGCAAAGAAGGTCAGGTTTTCGTGTGCGTCGTAGTTTTCGGTCCAGCCTGCCTGCTTGTCGACCTGGATCGCGGGGCTGCCTTCGACCGGGATCCGGTAGGACTGGGCATAGGCCGGCGCGGCCAGGGCACTGACGGCGGCAAGCGGAAGCAGCAGGCGGGTAACGAGATTCATGGCTATTCCCCTGTAGAACGATGCGCGATGCTATCGCCGGTTTTGGCTTGCGGGAAGCTTAATGACGCCGATCAGCTCCACGCTGCTTGCGGCGGCAGGCTCATCAGGATCGCGTCGACATTGCCGCCGGTCTTGAGCCCGAACAGCGTGCCGCGATCGTAGACCAGATTGAATTCGGCGTAGCGCCCGCGCCATTCGAGTTGCTGCTGCTGCTCGGCCGGGGTGAACGGCAGGGCCATCCGCCGCCGGACCAGCCGCGGAAAGACCTCGAGAAACGCCTCGCCGACGTCGCGGGTGAAGGCGAAATTGGCCTCGAACCCGGCGTCGCCGTCGCATTCGAGATGATCGTAGAAGATCCCGCCGACCCCGCGATGGACCTGACGGTGCGGGATGTAGAAGTACTCATCGGCCCAGGCCTTGAACCGCGCATAGTAATCCGGATCATGCGCGTCGCAGGCGGCCTGAAAGGCGGCGTGGAATTCGGCGGTATCCTCGGGATAGGGAATCGGCGGGTTGAGATCGCCGCCCCCGCCGAACCAGGCCTTGCTGGTGACCAGAAACCGCGTGTTCATGTGGACGGCGGGGACGTGCGGGTTGGCCATGTGCGCGACCAGGCTGATGCCCGTGGCGGTGAAGCCGGGGTTGTCCTCGCCCGCGCCGTGGATGGTCTTGGCGAATTCGGGGGCGAAGGTGCCGTGGACGGTCGAGACGTTGACCCCGACCTTCTCGAATACTTTCCCCTTCATCACCCCGCGGGTGCCCCCGCCGGGGTTGGCGTTGCCGTCCTCCTCGCGTTGCCACGCCGTGTAGTCGAACCGGGCCGGGCTGCCGGCCTCGGCCTCGATCGCCTCGAACGCGGCGCAGATCCGGTCGCGCAGGGCTTCGAACCAGGCGCGGGCGCGGGCGGTTTGGGGGGTCCAGTCAGTCATGGGATTTGCCATTGCCAAGGCCAGGGCGATCCGGCAAGGGAAAGCCATGGTTCCCTTTTCGTTCGCAGGTGAGGAATTGGCGCTGGCTATGGGCCAGGCGCTCTACTGGCCGCGCGAACGGGCGCTGCTGGTGGCCGACCTGCACCTTGAAAAAGCCAGCTTCTACGCCCGCTTCGGACAGATGCTGCCGCCCTATGACAGCCGCGAGACGCTGGGCCGGGTGGCCGACGCGGTGCGGGCAACCGGCGCGCGGCGGGTGTTCTGCTTGGGGGACAATTTCCACGACACCGGCGGGGCCGAGCGGCTCGAGCCGCATGCCGCGGGGATGCTCGACGCGCTGGCCCGGGCGACCGACTGGGTCTGGATCTCGGGCAATCACGATCAGGGCCGGGTGCCGTCAGGCACGGCGGTGGAAGAGCTTGAGCTGGGCGGGATCATGCTGCGGCACGAAGCGGTGCCGGGTGAGGCCCGGCCCGAGCTGTCGGGCCATTTCCACCCCAGGCTGAAGGTCGTGGCGCGCGGGCGGCGGGTGGTCCGGCCGTGTGCGGTGGCGAGCGAGCGCAAGCTGATCCTGCCAGCCTTCGGCGCGCTGACCGGGGGAATGGACGCGGCCGATCCGGCGATCATCGCCGCACTCCAGCCGGCCCGCGCAGTCGACGCGCTGCTCGGCGTCCAGGGGCGGCTGGTGCAATATCCGCTGTGGCGTGCAGCCGCCTGATAAGGCTCAACAAGTCCCGGCGTGGGACGGTGCGGATTTCACGGTTGCAGCAAGAACCGGGCGGGCGCAGGCGGGCGGCATGTTTGGCCGAATCGCCCTTGCTGCCTGCCTGACCCTTGCGGTGGCCGCCCCGGCGGCGGCGCAGGCTGTCAGTTCGGCCGTGCCCGAGCCATCGAGCATGGCCTTGCTTGGCCTCGGTGTAGCGGGGGTGGCGCTGGGTCGCCGGCTGTCGCGCAAGCCGCCACTGAACTGACCGCCAGACGGCTTGACCTCAGCCGCGCCGCGCCGCATTGCCGGGCGCATGGATAGCCTGTCCCGCCTTGCCGCCACGATCGCCGCGCGCCGCGGTGCCGATCCCGAAACCAGCTGGGTCGCCAAACTCAACGCGCGCGGCGTTCCAGTGATCGCCCGCAAGCTGGGCGAAGAGGCGATCGAGACGGTGGTCGCCGCGCTTTCGGGCAGCCGCGAGGAGCTGATCGGCGAGGCGGCTGACACCCTGTTCCATCTGCTGGTCCTGCTCGACGCCAAGGGGGTGAGCCTCACCGAAGTGCTCGCCGAGCTCGACCGCCGCGAAGGGACCAGCGGGATCGCCGAAAAAGCCAGCCGGAGCGAATGATGCCGATCGACGCGACCCAGCCCTATGACAGCCAGAACATCTTCGCGAAGATCCTGCGCGGGGAGATCCCAAACCAGACCGTCTACGAGGACGAGTGGGCGCTGGCCTTTCACGATATCAACCCGCAGGCCCCTTGCCACGTGCTGGTGATCCCCAAGGGGGCCTATGTCAGCTGGGACGATTTCTCGGCCAAGGCTTCGGCTGAGGAGATTACCGGCTTCATCCGTGCGGTCGGCCAGGTCGCACGCGAAGCCGGACTGGTCGAGCCGGGTTACCGGCTGCTCGCCAATGTCGGCGGGCACGGCCACCAGGAAGTGCCGCATCTCCACGTCCATCTGTTCGGCGGACGGCCGCTTGGGCCAATGCTGGTGCGTTGACGAAGCGTGGCTGGCGTCGGGCGACTCGAATACCGCCCCTTGCCCTGCGACTCGCCGCCTTGCTAAGGCCGTGGCGCGATGACGTCACCGCCCCCCTTTCCCGCCGGCCAGATCGACGGCGCGCTGCACCGGTTCGCGGTGCGCGCCTATTTCGAGGACACCGACCTGTCGGGCGTGGTCTATCACGCCAATTACCTGCGCTGGTTCGAGCGGGCCCGGTCCGACTTCGTCCGCCTGCTCGGGATCGACCAGCGCGCGGTCAACGAGGCGGGTGAAGGGGCCTTTGCCGTGGCCGATCTGACGATCCGCTATGCCGCCCCGGCCCGGCTCGATGACGGGGTGATGATCGAAACCCGCTGCACCGATTTGCGCGCCGCCTCGTGCCGGATGCTGCAAAAGGCGTTCCGCGAGGATGGTCTGCTGCTGTCAGAGGCCAGTTTCCGGGTCGGGTTCGTTGCCCCCGATGGCCGTCCGCGCCGCATGCCCGAAAGCTGGCGCGCGGCCTTTGCCCCGATTGTTTCCGAAGGAACTCCATGACCGACCTGACCCTGCTGGCCGCCGCTGCGGCCGAAGCGCCTCGCCATCTCAACCCGGTGAAGCTGTTCCTCGATGCCGATATCGTCGTCCAGGTGGTGATGGCCGGACTGGTGCTCGCCTCGGTCTGGGTCTGGACCATCATCGCCGGGTTCAGCCTGCGCTATGGCAAGCTCAGCAAAGCCAGCGAGGCCTATGAGCGCGATTTCTGGAAGGCGAGCGACATCGATTCCTTCCAAAACGAACGCGGCAAGAGCGATGTGCCCTCGGCCCGGGTCGCAGCGGCCGGGATTGCCGAATGGCGCCGCTCGACCGGGGGCAAGGCGCTCGACCGCGATGGCACCCGCCAGCGTCTGTCGCTGGCGATGGACAGCGCGATCGCGGGCGAAGCGGACAAGCTGTCCGAACGCCTGAACTTCCTCGCCACGGTCGGCTCGGTCGCGCCATTCGTCGGCCTGTTCGGGACGGTCTGGGGGATCATGAACAGCTTCTTCCAGATCGGTCAGCAGCAGAACTCGTCGCTGGCGGTAGTCGCACCGGGGATTTCCGAAGCACTGTTCGCGACCGCGATCGGGCTGTTTGCAGCGATCCCGGCGGTCATCGCCTACAATCGCTTCTCGCACCGGGTGAACCAGCTTGAGGCGCGGCTGCAACGCTTTGCCGACCGCTTCCACGCCAGCCTCAGCCGCGAACTGGAAGTCTGACCATGGCGATGGGCCCTGCCCCCACCCGCCGCAACCGCCGGGGCCGGACCCCGATGGCGGAAATCAACGTGACCCCGCTGGTCGACGTGATGCTGGTGCTGCTGATCATCTTCATGGTCACCGCCCCGCTGCTGAGCGCCGGGGTGCCGGTCAATCTGCCCGACGCCAATGCCAAGCCGCTCAACCAGAACCCCGAAGAGATCAGCCTGACCATCGCAGCGGACGGAGTGATCTATCTCGGCGATGCCGCGCTGGAGCCGGGCAGCCTGGCACAAAAGCTCGCTGAAGTGCCGCCCGCGCCCGACGGCAAGCCGCCGCAGGTGACTTTGCGGGCCGATCGCAATCTCGACTATGGCCGGGTCATGGCGGTGATGGGCGAGCTCAACCGGGCCGGGTTCACCGCAATCGCGCTGGTCACCACCGGTTCAGTTCCCAGTCCATAGCCTTCGAAAATGGCCACATCCGCCCTCACTCGCGAAGAATCGTTCGGTCTGGCACTGGCCGCGCTGGGCCATATCGCGCTGGTCTGGGTGCTGGTCACCGCCAAGCCGCCCGAAGCGCTGCCGCCGCCCGAACGGGTCAGCGTGACGCTGAGCGACGAGACCGGTGCGGTCTCGACCTCGCCCAAGCCGCAGTCCGATCCGGTCGCCGACAAGGGCCCCGAGCTGGGCGAACCGGCCCCGGTCCCCGAAGTCGTGGTCGCGCCGCCGCCGCGCCCGGTTCCGGCCCCGCCGCAAACGACGCCCCCGCCCAAGCCGCCGCAGCAGGCCAAGGCCACGCCGCCCAAGGCAAGTCCAGCCAAGGTCAATCCGCCGCCGAAGGCCGGGGCGAGCATTCTCGACAGCAGCTACAGCAAGGGCCTGCAGGGCGGCAGCGCCAAGGGCAAGGACCAGACCCCGCCCGCGACGCAGGCATCGGCCCAGCAGGTCGCCTCGTGGGATTCGTCGATCAAATCAAAAGTCCTGGGGAGATGGAATTCCTGCCCAGTAAGCGGACTCGATGTATCAAAGCTTCGAGCGACCGTGCGCTTTACCCTCGACAGAAACGGCGGAATTCTCTCAGTCGATGAGCCTGCCATAACCGGCGTCACTGATGCAAACCGGGCGCAGGTCAGGCCATTTAGGGACTGTGCGATACGCGCGATCAAGCTTGCCGCACCGTTTACCGGAATGCCCGGAGAGTTTTACGACCAATGGAAACCCCGCAAGCTCAATTTCACCAAGTGATCGGAACCCTAGCGTGAAGAAAATCATCCTGTTCCTTTTCGCACTGGCGCTGCCCGGCTCAGCCCTGCTTGCCCAGGTTGCCACCTTTACGCCTGCCCCAACCGAGATCGAGGAAGACATTGTCGGCACAAGCGATGGCAACGACGCCAAGATCGCGATTCCGGCCTTTGCCACCAATGCCGATGTGCCGACCCAGACCAGCGCCGGCAGCACCTCGACCCTCGGCTTCTCGGTTGCGGGGGTAATCTTTTCCGATCTGCGCAACAACGGCCTGTTCCAGCCGACCGGCCCGAGCAGCCTGCCGCGCCCGGCGCTGTCCCAGGTTCAGGCCCCCGATTACGGCGGCTGGCGCGGGCGCGGGGCGGACATGCTGCTGCAGGGCTATGTCCGGGCCGAAGCGAACGGCAACATTACCGTCGGCTGCTATCTCTATGACGTCGCGCTGGGCGAGCAGAAGGCCAAGGCCGGGTGGACCGTCGCGCCGGGCGAATGGCGCCGGGCCGCGCACAAGTGCGCCGACATGGTCTATTCGCAGCTGAGCGGCGAGAACCCGTTCTTCGACAGCCGGATCGCCTATATCGCCGAGACCGGACCCAAGGACCGGCGGATGAAGCGGCTGGCGATCATGGATTCGGACGGGGCCAACCACAGCTTCCTGACCACCGGCCAGACCATTGCGCTGACCCCGCGCTATTCGCCCGACTACAAGTCGATCCTCTATCTCAGCTATTACAACGGCCAGCCGCGGATCTATATCATCGATCCGGTCAGCAAGGCCCAGCGGCTGCTGCTGACCTCGAAGAATCCGCTGTTCGCGCCGCGCTGGTCGCCCGACGGGCGCTGGATCCTCTATTCGATGGCCACCGGCGGCAATACCGACATCTACAAGATCCCCGCTGGCGGCGGCACCCCGGTCAAGCTGACCGACGCACCCGGCATCGACATCGGCGGATCGTTCAGCCCCGACGGCAACCGGATCGTGTTCGAGAGCGATCGCAGCGGCAGCCAGCAGGTCTATGTGATGAACATCGACGGGACCGGGCAGAAGCGGATCAGCTTTTTCGGCGGCCGCGCTGCGACGCCCGAATGGTCCCCACGCGGCGACCAGATCGCCTTTACCCACATCGCCGGCAACTTCCGGATCGCGGTGATGGATCCGGGCGGCGGCAACCTGCGCTACCTGACCGACAGCTGGCAGGACGAGGCCCCGACCTGGGCCCCCAATGGCCGGGTGATCCAGTTCTTCCGGACCACCCGCGGCAGCGGCAAGGCTGGCATCTGGCAGGTCGACCTGACCGGCAAGAACGAACGCAAGCTCGATACCCCGGTCGATGGCAGCGATCCCGCCTGGGGACCGCTTCGTCCCTGAACTGCGTTGACTCGCGGACGAAACACGAAAATGCTGAAGCCAAAGGAGAAGCCGATGAACAAGCACCTGACCCTGACCGCGCTGGTTGCCGCCGGACTGGTCGTAGCCGGCTGTGCCAAGAAGGCGCCCCAGATCCTCCCGCCCGATCCCGGCGGCGCGCCAAGCCAGACCGACACCACCGGAACCGGCGCGCCCACCCCCGGCAGCCAGGC
The DNA here is from genome assembly GCA_937897535.1 of uncultured Novosphingobium sp. Classification (GTDB taxonomy): domain Bacteria; phylum Pseudomonadota; class Alphaproteobacteria; order Sphingomonadales; family Sphingomonadaceae; genus Novosphingobium. The sequence continues at coordinate 7,850 of CALCQB010000168.1, forward strand.
CGATTTCGCCGCGACCCTGATGGGTCAGGACACGATCTATTTCGACACCGACCGCTACAACATCGATGCGACCGACCAGCAGGCGCTGGCTGCGCAGGCGCAGTGGCTGCTCAAGTATCCGGCCAAGCGGCTGACGATCGAAGGCCACGCCGACGAGCGCGGCACCCGTGAATACAACCTCGCGCTGGGCGAGCGCCGGGCCAATGCGGCCAAGAACTATCTGGTCAGCCTGGGGGTCGACGCGGGACGGGTCACCACGGTGTCCTATGGCAAGGAACGCCCGGTGGCGCTGGGCAGCGACGAGGAAAGCTGGGCCCGCAACCGCCGCGCGGTAACGGTCACGATTGATTGATCGGGTGCGGACAGGCATCCGCCTGTCCTTTGCAACACCCTCAATTCGAGATCGGGAAAATCCGCGGCAGGCTCGGGAACGGGGAATAATCCGCACTCAGCGGAACCTGCGCGCGGGCATCGCGGGCCAGCTGGATCCCGGCCTGCTGACCCAGCACCACGAAACTGACCATCGCCAGCACCGAAACGGCGATCGACAGCGCCAATTGCTTGCTCATCTCGGGCATCGGGAATTCCTTCGCCCCGACATATGCTTACCGCACTGCGGAAAATCAATATGGCAGTTGGGACACGCAGGCCGGGCTGTTTCCGCGCTTGCGGACACCCGCGGCTTGCGCCTATCGCGGCGCGATGGGCCGAGCGACACGATCTGACAACTGGGGTTTCCCCCGCTGGGGCGGCTATGGCGGCAGCCGTGAGGCGACGCAGGTCCGGCTGTGCGACCGCCACGGCTGTTCCGATCCGGGCAATTGCCCCGCCCCGAAGAGCCCGAACAGCCCCGAACGCTGGATGTTCTGCCAGAAGCATGCCGCCGAATACAATTCCGGGTGGGACTATTTCGCCGGGCTCGATGCCGAGGAAGCCGCCCAGCGCGAGGCTGACGAAACCCGCGACAATTCGGGTTACCAGGAGGCCGCGCACTATGGCTGGGCCGGTTCGGGCGACGGTACCCGCAGCCGCGACGAACTGCGCGCGCTCGATCTGCTCGAGCTGACCCCCGACGCCGATTTCGACGCGATCAAGAAGAGCTACCGGGCCAAGGCGAAGATTGTCCACCCCGACGTCCGCCCCGGCGACGAGGACGCCGCCAAGGCCTTCCAGGCGCTGCAACTGGCCTACGAAGTGCTGCGCGCGGCCGAAGAACGGCGCGAGTGGAAGGGCTGAACTTAAGCGATTGCCACCACCAATGTGGGGTCGGATCTAGCCCCGGTCGCGCGCGGGGAGCCGCTTGATCGATCCGGAAAAGGCCAGCACCGGACGCTCTTCGGCTTCGGTCCCCGCGCCCGCATCGTAGACGATCCCCCGGACGAAAACCATGGTGAGCCCGGCGCGGACGACTTCGCCGCGCGCGACCAGCAGCTTGCCCGGCACCGCCGCGTTGACGAATTCGCAGTTGCAGGTGACGGTCACCCCGTGAACCTCGTTGTTCATGCCCCCGGCGATCATGAACAGCGCATAGTCGGCAAAGGTCATCAGCGAGCCGCCGTGAATATTGCCGCCGGCGTTGCAGTTCTTGTCATCGGGCAGGAACCCGCAGATCATCTTGCGGCGCTCGGGCTTGCAATAGAACGGCCCGGTATAGTCCTCGAAGGCGTCGGACGGCTCGTAGTGGTACCACCCGGCCCACTGGCCTTCGGTGACCTTCTTGAGCCCGGCGCGGGTCGGCTCGGCTTCGAGGCCATCGGGCAGCAGCTTGTCGTGCGGTTCTTCGGACATGGACAGGCCCATAAACGCACAAGTCCGCTCACGCCAGCGGTGAAGCGTCAATTGCCGTAGCGTGCGCTGAAGGCGGCGTGCTCTTCTGCGAAAACGACGACGCCATCGAAGTGTTCGGACCAGTCCGCGTGGGCGCGCTTGAGCCCGAACAACCGCGACCATTTCGGGCCGGCCTGCTGCAAGGCGGCCGCATCGAGAAACACGCTCGCATCTTCGCCCGGACGGATGACGATCTGCTCAAGCGAGCTGGCTGGCATGTCCGGCAGCGGCCTGATTTCGCGGCCCCATCGTTGCGTTCCGGTCAGCGCGGTGGTGCCCAGTGCGTAGCTGCGCTGACCATAAGCCGCGACCACATAGCTGCCAAGATTTCGGACTCCCGAAAAGCCATCCGCCCCTTGTGCGTCTTTCGCGGCATGCGCATTCGCGGTCCAGATGATTAGCCTGGTGCCGCGTGGCAGCCGGGAATGCAGGCTTTGCAGGTTCTTGAACATCGCAAGGTCGCGCGCAGCAATATAGGGGCCAGGGCCCTTGATGGTCACGGTATCCAGAAAAGCGGTCAAACTCTGCAGCATCATGCGCTGCTCTGCGGCAATCGCACCGCGCGTGCCAGCCAGACGGCGCGCGATGGCCGCGGTGCACTGGTGTGCCTGCCGCCTCTGCTCGGGATCGAGATCGCGGTAGATCCGTGCCTCGACAACCCGGCGGCAGGCGCCGGCGCGCAGCGGGCCAAGTCCCTCACTCAACTCCGCGATCATTCCGGCGTTGGCAAAATCCTGATCCAACCCGCCAAGCTGGAAATCGATTCCGCCGAGGAACAGTCCTTCACTCGCCTGTGCCGCGAGGTACGGCAACAGCGGCGCAAACTCCCGGTCGAATTTCCACAGCCCGCCCACCGCCGTGCCGACCTGGTCGGGCGTGACCGAGCGGCCCGCGCGCTGGGCCCGCCAGATCGGCACAAATTGAGGGAAACTGGCCTCAAACAGCACCGCGCGAAAGCCGCATCGTTCGATCAACCGCGCGACCATCGCCGCCTTGAACGCGTCGCTGTGGCCGTTGCCATGCGCAGCTTCACCCAGCAGCACCACCTGCTTGTTGCAGACGGCGCTGGTTGCCGCATCCAGTGCTCCGCCGTCTTCCGGCAGGACCGGGACTTGCGGGCGTTGTGCCGCCAATCCCGATCCTGCAAGTCCCACGGCAATCACTAAAGAAGCGACAAAAAAGCTACGGATCAGAGAGACTTTCACCATCGCGCCAGAAGGTGCCATAGCCTACGTCCAAGATCAAACCGCGCTGAGCGCTTGCTCGAAATCGGCGATCAGATCATCGGCATGCTCGATCCCGATGCTGATCCGGACCAGGTTGTCGGTGATCCCCAGCGCCGCCTTGCGCTCGTCGGGGACCGACAGGTGGGTCATGCTGGCCGGGTGACTGGCGAGGGTTTCGGTCCCCCCGAGGCTGACCGCCAGCTTGGCAATCCTGAGCGCATCGAGGAAGCGGAAGCTTTCGGCCTCGCCGCCCTTGATGAACAGCGAAAAGGTGCTGCCCGCGCCGCTGCAATGCCGGTTGAAGATGTCCTGCTGGCGCGGATCGGCGATCATCCCGAGATAGCCGAGCCCTTCGACCTTGGGATGATCCGCCAGCCAGGCGCAAACCTTGGCGGCGTTCTCTCCGGCGCGGTCCATCCTGAGCTCAACCGTTTCGAGGCTGCGCATCAGCATCCACGCGGTGTGCGGATCGACGATCCCGCCCATGGTGTTGCGCAGCATCCGGACCGGGTCGATCCAGCGCTTGGCCCCGGCGACCGAACCGGCAACCAGATCGGAATGGCCGCCGACATATTTGGTCAGCGAATAGACCGTGATGTCCGCGCCGTGATCGAGCGGGCGCGACCACAGCGGGCCCAGAAAAGTGTTGTCGATCGCGATCGGGCAATCGCTGCCCAGCGCCGCATCGCGGGCATCGCGGACCGCTTCGACATCGACCAGCGCGTTGGTCGGGTTGGCCGGGCTTTCAAGATAGATCATCGCGACCTTGCCGCCCTGGCTGTCGGCCTGAGCCTTGGCCTTGGCCAGCACCGCGTCCAGTTCCTCGCGGGTCGCCCCGGCCGGGAAATCGACGTAGGTCACCCCGAACCGGCTGAGCGTCTTGGCGACGAAGCCCTCGCTTGCGGCATAGAGCGGGCCGGAATGGACGATTACGTCACCGGCCGAGGCGAAAGTCATCAGCAGCACGCAGATCGCGGTCATCCCGCTCGAGAACACCAGCGATTCCTCCGCCCCGTCCCATACCGCCAGGCGGCCTTCGAGGATCTGCTGGTTGGGGCCGTTGAAGCGCGAATAGACCAGCCCGTCGGTCCCGCCGGGGCGCTTGCCGGTGATCCCTTCGAAGAACCGCTTTCCTTCTGCAGCGCTGGGGAAGGCGAAAGTGCTGGTCAGGAAAATCGGCGCCTTGAGGCTGCCTTCGGACAGCACCGGGTCATAACCGTGGCCCATCATCAGCGTGGCGGGCGAGAGTTCGTGGTTGCCGAGGTGCGTAATGCTGGCCTTCGGTTTGCGCGCGGGGGTATCTGCCACGATCGGCATCCTTCCTTGGTTCACGCTCCCAGGAAGGCGGGAGCCAAGGCGGCGGCGGGGGCACTGGCGCGCCTAACCTCCGCAGGCGCGCATCTCCGTCCGGGCCGGGATCGCGCTATCCTTAGCCAGCCGCCAAACTGATTTCAACTGCAACCGGATCAGGTGAGCGCCGCCACCGTCCAGACCACCGCCACCATCAGGAACACGCCGGCCAGATCGAGCAGCAATCCGGCCTTGAGCACCCGCGGCATCGCGATGTGGCCGGTGCTCCAGGCGAGCGCATTGGGCCCGGTCCCGGCCGGGAGCATGAAGCCCCAGCTCGCGGCCAGCGCAGCGGGGAGCGCGAGCAGGATCGGATCGGCCCCCAGCGCCAGCACCAGCGCGCCGACCACCGGCATGATCCCGCTGGCGGCGGCGATATTGCTGGCAAATTCGGTGACGATCACCACGAAGCCGACCAGCACCAAGGCGACGATCGGCAAGGGCACCGCACGGAGCGGCAGCAGCATCTGGCCGAGCCAGCCGGCGAGGCCGCTTTCGGTCATCCCCATCGCCAGCGCGAGGCCGCCGCCGAACATCAGGATCACTCCCCATGGCGCGCGGTTGGCCTCGTCCCAGTTGAGCAGCGGGCGTCCGGTCCCGTCTGGCAGGAAGAACAGGGTCAGGCCCGCGATCGCGGCGATCGTTCCGTCATCGAGCCCGCCCGCCGGGAACAGCGGCTTGAGCAGCGGCATCGAGACCCAGGCGATCACGGTTGCCACGAACACCGGCGCGAGCCGCTTTTCCGGTGTGGTCCAGGCCGGCGGCAAGTGGATCGCCGCGCGCGCGGCGGCGGGATCGAAGCTGTCTTCGTGAATCCGCTGGACCCTGGCGATGATCAGCGCAGCAAGCGGCACCCCGAGCAGCACCACCGGGACGCCATAGGCGCTCCATTCCAGAAAGGTGATCTCCACCCCCAGGCTCTTCTTGAGCAGCGCCACCGCAATCGCGTTGGTCGGGGTGCCGACGATCGTGCCGAACCCGCCCAGCGTTGCGGCAAAGGCCACGCCCATCGGCAAGGCCCCGGCGATTCCACGGGTCTCACCCTTGGCGATCCCGCCCGAGGCGAGCATGGCCAGCGCCATCGGCATCATGATCAGCGCGGTCGAGGTGTTCGAGATGAACATCGAGATCG
>CALCQB010000169.1 GCA_937897535.1 uncultured Novosphingobium sp.
CCGAGCACCCGCTCGCACTCGCCATCGTCGAAGCCGCCAAGGCCCGCAATCTTCCGTTCGCTGCAGTCACCGAGTTCGACTCGCCCACCGGACGGGGCGCGCTGGGCACGGTCGAGGGCAAGCGCATCGTACTCGGCAACGCCCGGTTTTTGACCGAGCAAAACATCGGCACCTCCTCGCTTGCGGCGGCAGCCGATGATCTGCGCCGTGAGGGCGCGACGGCCATCTTCGTGGGCATCGACGGACAGGCCGGCGGGGCGATCGCCATCGCCGACCCGGTCAAGCCAACCACGCCCGAGGCGCTCGATGCCCTGCGGCGCGAAGGCATCCGGGTGGTCATGCTGACCGGCGATAACCGCACGACTGCCGAGGCGGTCGCTCGCAGGCTAGGGATCGATGAAGTCGAGGCCGATGTCTTGCCCGACCAGAAAAGCGCAGTAGTCGCGCGGCTGAAGAGTGAAGGCCGGGTTGTGGCCATGGCCGGCGACGGGGTCAACGATGCCCCGGCTCTCGCCGCCGCAGACGTCGGCATCGCGATGGGTTCGGGCACCGACGTTGCGATCGAGAGCGCAGGCGTGACCCTCCTCAAGGGCGATCTCATGGGGATCGTCCGCGCCCGCCGTCTGAGCCAGGCGACGATGTCGAACATTCGCCAGAACCTCGTCTTCGCCTTCATCTACAACGCCGCCGGCGTCCCGGTTGCTGCCGGACTGCTCTATCCGTTGTTCGGTATCCTGCTGTCGCCGATGATCGCTGCGGGCGCCATGGCGCTGTCTTCGGTCAGCGTCGTCGCCAATGCTTTAAGGCTGAACCGGCAGGTGGTGTAGGCGGGTTCGGGGCGCTCGCTTTGCCGATCTGCTGAAAGTCCGTCCGATCACCTCGGGCCCGCAACTCAGTTCCCTGCATCGAGCAGCGCCTGGACCTGCCGGTAGAACGCCTCGCGTGCCTCCGGTTCCGGCCCCAGCGTCGCGCGGGTCCAGTCGGCGTTGCTGGCGATCACCAGGTGGCGCTTGGGGTCGATGAAGATGCCCTGGCCGAAGATCCCCTGCGCGGCGAAGCTGCCGTCGTCGTAGGTCCACCATTGAAAGCCATAACCGTGGCCCGGTTCGCCGATGTCCTTCTGCTTGACCGCTGCCATGCCGAACCAGTCGGCTGGCACCACACCTTTGCCGCCGCCCAGCACGAACAGCCCGAACCGGGCAAAGTCGCGGGTCGAGGCCTGGATGCAGCAGCCGGCGATCTCGTGCCCGGTCGGGCCGAGCAGCCAAGTGGCCTTGGCCTCCATCCCGGCCGGCTGCCAGACCTTCTCCTGCAGATACTGCGCCAGCGGCTTTTTGGTGGCAGAAGAGACCAGCACCCCGACCAGATTGGTTTCGCCGGTGTTGTAGTGCCAGACGGTGCCCGGCGGATGGGCGCGGGGCAGTTTCCGCAAGTAGCTGACGGTCGCGTCCAACCCCGGTTCGGGTTTGACCTTGTTGAACTGCGCGACATCGGCGTTCGGGTCTTCGTAGTCCTCGTTCCACTTCACGCCCGAGCTCATCGTCAACAACTGGCGAACCGAGACGTCGTCATAGGCCGAGCCGCGCAGATCGGGGATGTACTGGCTGACCTTGTCGTCGAGACTCTCGATCGCGCCGTCCTGCAGCGCCGCGCCGACCAGCGTCGAGGTGAACGACTTGGCGACCGAAAAGCTGGTCCAGCGGCCTGTGGCTTCAAACCCAAGGCCATAGCGTTCGAACCGGACCTTGCCGTCCTGCAGGATCACCAGGCCCGCGGCGCGCTGCCCGGCCATATACTGGTCGATCCCCGGAATGGTCAGCGGCTTGCCCGGCGGCAGCGGGGTGGGGGATGGCGCGACCTCGTTGGCCTTGGCCAGCACCGGCAGCCGGTCGAGCGCGCGGAAGGCGGCATCGCGCTGGTCCTGCGACCACGACAGCACGTCGGCGTCGGTTGGCATCGCCGCGAGCAGCCCGCGGGTCTCCGGATCAAGGCTGGCATACCATCCGCCGCCCGCGAGCAGCAGTGCGGCAGCCAGGCCCAGTGCGATGGTGCGTTTCCTCATGGTTCTCTCCCTGCCGCGCAGCCTAGCGCGCCACGGGGTGAGGGCAAAGGGGCAGCGCTCAGCCCTTTGGCGCGGCCTTGCGGATCATGCCTTCCTGCGCCACGCTGGCGACCAGGCGGCCGTCGCGGGTGAAGATCTGGCCGCGGTTGAAGCCCCGTCCACCGCCGCTCCACGGGCTGTCGGTGGCATAGAGCAGCCACTCGTCGGCGCGGAACGGCTCGTGAAACCAGACTGCGTGATCGAGGCTGGCGCTGACCACCTCGCCGCGCGCCCAGCTGAGCCCGTGAGGCAGTGCGCAGGTGCCGAGCAGGGTCATATCGCTGGCATAGGCCAGGATCGCCCGGTGGATTCGCGGATCGTCGGGCAGGGCCGCGACGGTCTTGAACCACGAGTGCGAGCGCGGTGGGGCCGGCTTGGGATTGGTCCAGTGCCGGCCTTCGACCGCGCGCATTTCGACCGGGCGCTGGCTGAGGAAGTGGTGCCGCGCTTCGGGCCGGGCCTGTTCGGCAAAGCGGCGGCGAACCTCGACCTCCGGCTCGAGCTCTTCGGGTGGCGGGACATCGGGCATGGCTGCCTCGATGTGGTGCAGCCCTTCCTCGCGGCGCTGGAAGCTGGCGGTGAGGTTGAGGATCGGGCGGCCCTGCTGGCTGGCGACAACTCGGCGGTTGGAAAACGAACCCCCGTCGAAATCGCGGGTCACCTGATAATCGCTGATGTGATCTTCGCTGCCGCCGCGCAGGAAATAGGCGTGGAGCGAGTGCGCCGGACGATCGTCGGCCACGGTCGCTTCGGCGGCGTTCAGCGCCTGGGCGATCACCTCGCCCCCGAACACCCGGCCAACGCCGCCATGCCTGCGCCGTCCGGTGTAGCAATCCTCACCGGCGGGGCGCACGGCGAGCAGCTTGAGCAGGCCGGTCACGAGTTCTTCGGGGGTGCGTTCTGCGTCCATGGCACCGCCTTTGCGTTGCGATTCTAGACGCGTCAATGGGGCGGGCTCAAAGCCCGGTCGGGTTGCGCCCGAGTTCCAGCTTGAGCAGCCCGGCGAACAGCGCCCGCCGCATCCGGCCGCCGATCGCGATCGAGACCCGGCCCACCGCGCGGCGCTCGCGCCAGATGTGATCGATCATCGGATGATCGGCGGCGGCGCAGCTATCGCACCATGCGATGTCCGGATCGCCGAGCAGGTCAAGGTTCTCGCGCTGGACCAGCACTCCGGGGGAATAGCGGGCATAGCGTTCGTCGAAGGCGGTCTTGTAGGAATAGGCTCCGGGCGGGGTGAGGAAATTGACCAGCATCGCGATCGGCTCGTCATCCAGCGTCAGCGTCAGTCGTTCGAGCTTGCCTTGGCTGGCCGCGCCGTGGAGCGCCTCCTTGAACAGCCGCGCGGTCGCCTGGTGCGAGGCAAGCGCGGACCCTGCAGCACCCTTCCAGCCGGAATGCTCAAGCGCGAGGAAATCGTCGATCCAGCGGCCGAGCCGCTGATCGTCGCGCTGGCGCTCGAAGCGGACTTCGCCGAGTTCGGCCAGGCGGGTGGACTGACGGCGCAGTTCCTTGCGCTTCTTGCTCGACAGGCTTTGCTCGAAATAGGCATCAGGGGACAGGTCCGAGGCCAGCATCGCCCGCTCTTCACGGTGGACCAGCCCGGCCAGGCGGCCTTGTTCGGCCAGCACGGCCTGCAGCGCGGCATAAAGCGGCCCTTCGAGCGGAAGGGCAGCGAGATGCA
>CALCQB010000170.1 GCA_937897535.1 uncultured Novosphingobium sp.
AACCCCGGCGGAACAACTCTGCCAACCCTTCGCGCCCCCTCGCCGTCTACTTCAGCAAGCTCACTTTCAGTTGCCGCCCCTGCCGGACCGGCTCGACCCGCAGCACTTCTCCTTCCGGCCCGATGAACTCACCCTCGCGCCGCAGCGGTCCGGTTTCGACCAGATCGTGGATCAAACGGACCGCAATCCGGGCGACGGCAGCAGGCACCAGCTTGCGATCGGGCTCAAACCGAAGCTCCTGCCCGATCAGGTAATCCAGCCCGGCCGTAACCATCGTCCCATCGCTGCCGCGTTGCAGCGAGGTCAGCCCCAGCGCGGGGAACGCCCCGCCCGACAGCCAGTCGGCCACTACTCCGCAGAAATACTTTGGCGCCATCCAGCAGCGCGCCGGGTTCCAGTGCACCGCCAGCAGGCCGGGCAAGTCAGCCAGTTGGGCCCCGACCCCCGCGATCGACCGGACTACTGGCAGCAGGCCGCGCCCTTCGGCCAGATGCGGCGAGGGCTGGAGCGTAATGGTTTCCCCGGGCGGCGGTTCATGCAGGCCAAGCAGGGCACCGGCCCCAGGCCAGCTCGCGGGGACTCCGGGGGCCAGACCGCGACAATCATAGGTCAGCCCCGCTGCCAGCAACTCAACCCAGGTTTCCGGATCCGAAGCGATGTGACTGAGGGTGAACGGCGTGGCCATTCCGCCCGCAGCAGCAAGGCCCGCCAGAGCTTCCACGCCGGGACGCTCGCCGGGCGCATAGACCAGCGAGAGGATCGCGCCAGTTGCGCCCTCACCCGTGCCAGCTGCCTGAACGATAACCGTTTCCCCCGATTTTCTTCGTGTGATTCAAAGCATCTGCCACTTTTCCAAGCAATTAGTCGAGTCCTGCTGCGACAATTCGCGCGAGATTGGATGCGTCTTCGGTCAATCTCTTTAAAAGATGCCCTGCTCAAGCCCCTGGGCAAGCGCCGCGCCCAGCGCCCCGGCCTGCTCCAGAATTATGGGCGGGACGGCCTTTGGCGCGAGGATTTGCTCTGGGGTCTGGGCGGCAAGATTGACGATCATCGGCTCGGTTACCCGCCGCAGCCGCCAGCCGGTGACAATCCGGTCTAGCTGGGCCTGGGCTCCGTGACCGTCGCTGCCCGCCGCGATCATGGTCGCATAGGCCCGTCCCTCGACCTGGCCGAGAAGTGGGTAATAGCAGCGGTCGAACATTTCCTTCATCGCCCCGCTCATCGATCCAAGGTTTTCCGGACAGACGAACAGATAGCCTTGCGCGGCAAGCAGGTGTTCGGGCTGGACGGTGGTTGCCGCCATCAGCCGCGCCGAATCGCCCGCCGCACTCGCCGCAGCCTCGGCCAGGGCACGGCTCGCGCCGGTGCGGCTGTGCCAGGCGATCAACAGCACCGCCTCGCGCCTAGCAGTCCTTTCCGCCCAGCACTCCGCCGACGATCCCGCCGAAGCCGCCCTTCTTCTTGCACTTCGGAGCCTGTCCTTCGGGCTGCTGCTGACCGGACATCTGGGCCATTCCCGGCATGTCCATCCAGCTGGTGGTCGAACGGTGCCGGATCCGGGCGGTCCACTGCAGGTTCCACGCCGCCTTGGGATCGGCCGGGCGGGCCGGATAGGCGAAGTCTTCCTCCGGCCCGAACGCGGTCAGCGTGCCCATCCGGAAATCGGGCCCGGACTTGCGGACTTCGGCCGGGATCATGCATTGGGTCGTCGCCGGGGGCAGAACCGTGCGATCCTTGACCAGCGCTGCGACCTGGCCGGGGCTGAGCCAGTCGGACAGTCCGCCGCCGAACTGGCGGCTGGCGCTGCTGGTCCACATCACCATGTCGCCCATTTCGCCGCCAGGGCCCATCTTGCCGCCAAACAGGAAGGCGAGATAGCCGGTGCTGTCGGGCACGGAATTCCAGCGCAGCAGGCTCGCCCCGCTGGCCTGCTCGGCCGTGCTCGAGCTGAGCGCCGCCATGAAATCCTTGGTGAGCGTGAAGGCGATCTCGGGCGAATAGTTTCCCGCGACGCGGTGCGGGCCGGGCAGCGAGCTGTCGGACTTGACGAACTTGCGGTCTTCAGCCGGCCAGCGCCCGAAAGTCTTGCTGTTGGTCATGCTGGGCCCCCAGTCGCGGATCACGGTGCTCGACCACAGCCCCGGCGGCATTTGGCCAGCGGCGAGTTTACTGAGGTCGATCACCACCGGCTGGCCCTTGGGTGCGTGTTCGCCGCAGCCCCAGTAGATCAGGATCCGGCCCTTGGGCTTTTGCGGCAGTTCGTCGTAAGTCCCGCGCTCTTCCTTTGGCGTGGCGAGCAGGACCGATTTGCCAAGCTTGGCCCCGGGCGGCATGAAATGTTCGGCCTTGGCCGGACTTTTCGCCGGAAGCGTGCTTGAACCGAGCCGCAGGTACAGTTCCTTCTGAACCTTGTTGCCACCCCCGCCAAAGGCCATCGACAAGGCCCCGCCTGCCCCGCCGCCCATCGCGGCGAACCCCGAAACGGTGCCGGCCCGCATGTCATAGCGGGCGATGGGCCCGCTGGTCGGGTTGCGCTGGGCAAGCACCGGGATTGCGGCGAGCGTGGCGGCTCCGAGACCCAAGGCGATGATGGTGCGGCGATTGGCGGTCATGACGGTACCCTCCTGAACCGGGAGCCTCGCACAATAGCGATTCCGCGCAATGAGAATTGTCAATTATCGACAGGCTGCCTCCAGCCCTTCCCCGCCCCGCCCGGCTCGGCTAACCAGCCTCAATGACCGCAACCTCGATCCTCGGCCTCGACCGTTCGCTGACCGGGCGCAACTGGCGCTGGCGCGGCGGGAACATGGACCTGGGCGGCGCGGCCGGGCTGGAACACGATATCGTCGCCCAGCTGCTGATGTCGCGAGGGGTGGCCCAGAATGACCTGGAGCGGCACCGCAATCCCTCGCTGCGCGCCTTTCTGCCCGATCCATCGCTGTTTCGCGACATGGACGCCGCCGCCGAGCGGCTCGCCCAGGCCGTCCTGACCCAGGAAACGGTCACCGTTTATGGCGACTACGATGTCGACGGCGCGACCAGCGCGGCGCTGCTGATCCGGCTGCTGCGCGGGTTGGGGCACGAGGCGCGCTACTACATCCCTGACCGCCTGCTCGAGGGCTACGGTCCATCGGGCGAAGCGCTGGTCAAGCTGGCCGAACAGGGCTCAAGCCTGATCGTCACTGTCGATTGCGGGGCGATGGCGCATGAGGCGCTGTCGATGGCGCGCGATGCCGGGGTCGATGTGATCGTGGTCGATCACCACAAGTGCTCGGCCGAGCTGCCGCACGCGGTTGCGCTGGTCAATCCCAACCGGCTCGATGAAGAGGCCGAAGCGGCAGCGCACGGTCACCTGGCTGCCGTCGGCGTGGCCTTCCTGCTCGCCATCGCGACGGTTCGCACCCTGCGCCAGCGCGGGTTCTTCACCTCGCGGCCCGAGCCAGACCTGTTCGCGCTGCTCGATCTGGTCGCACTGGGGACGGTTGCCGACGTTGCCGCGCTCCACGGGCTCAACCGCGCGTTCGTCGCCCAGGGGCTCAAGGTCATGGCCCGGCGCGATGGAGTCGGGATGTCGGCACTGATCGATGCCAGCCGCCTGACCCGCGCACCCAGTTGCAGCGATCTGGGCTTTGCGCTCGGCCCAAGGATCAATGCCGGCGGACGGGTCGGCGAATCGACGCTGGGGGTGCGGTTGCTGACCACCGAGGACCCCGACGAGGCCCGGGCGATCGCCGCGCAGCTATCGCAGCTCAACGAAGAACGCCGCGCGATCGAGGCGATGGT
>CALCQB010000171.1 GCA_937897535.1 uncultured Novosphingobium sp.
CGGATGAGCACCGGCGCCGCATCGGCGAGCTGTGGTCCCAGTTCAGCGCGGTGGCGCAGAACAATCCGCACGCCTGGAGCCGGGAGGCGCTCAGCGCCGAACAGATCTGGCAGCCCGGGCCGGATAACCGGATGATCAGCTGGCCCTACCCCAAGCTGATGAACTCCAACAATATGGTCGACCAGGGGGCAGCGGTTCTGCTGTGCTCGGTGGAGAAGGCCGAGTATCTGCAGATCCCTAAGGACAGTTGGGTTTTCCCGTATGCGGGTACCGATTCCCACGACACCTATGTCATCGGCGAACGGGATGAGTTGCACCGGTCGCCGGCGATCCGGATCGGTGGCCGCCGGGTTCTGGAACTGGCCGGGATGGGTATCGACGATCTGGACTTCATCGATCTCTATTCCTGTTTCCCGTCCGCGGTCCAGGTGGCGGCAGCCGAACTCGGTCTGCCGACCGATGATCCCGACCGGCCGCTGACCGTCACCGGTGGACTGACCTTTGCCGGGGGTCCGTGGAACAACTACGTCACACACTCCATCGCGACGATGACCGAATTGCTTCGTGCCAAGCCGGATTCATGCGGACTGATCACCGCCAACGGCGGTTACCTCACCAAGCACAGTTTCGGGGTGTACAGCGCCACGCCGCCGCCTGCGGTCGGCTCGGGCTCGATCGCTGCCGCGTCACCGGGGTCAGCTATGAACAGCCGCGCGAGGATGAAGTCTCGGCCCGGTTCGATTTCCTGCTCGCGCCTGATGTCGCCCACAGCTTTGGCAGCGAGGCGATCGGCGTGGTCGAGAAGGCCGATGGCAAGCTGGAGAACGCCTCGGTCCAGGGCGAGAACGCTGGCGACCAGATCAAGCTCTCGCAATCCGACAGTGCCGCGCTCGAGGGCGAGATCGCCCGGCTCAACGCCCGGCTCGCCGCCAAGGGCCTGACCAGTGCCGAGCGGGTCGAGCTGCAGCAGCAAATCGCGAGCCTGCGCGAACAGCAACGCGGCCAGGCCGCCGAGCGCAAGACCAGGGAGGCATCGATCGCCTCGACCCCGGTCAGCTTCAGCTATGCCAGCCAGGGCATTCTGGCAGGCGACGGCACCTTCACCAAGGCCGCCAGTGCCAGCTGGTCAAGCCTCGAAGGGATGCTCGCGCTGGTCACCCTGATCCTCGGCGTAGCCCTGCCATGGCTTGCGCTGATCGGCGGCGGGGTGCTGGTCTGGCGCTGGCTGCGCCGCCTGCGCGTCCGGCTTCCGGAGCCCGCTCCCGGCGAGTGAGGCCCCGCTCCCCGCGCCGGCATCCCTCTCCTCCCGGCCGGCGCGGGGACTACACCCTCACGCCGCGATCTGCGCGGCGAGCCAGGCCCGAAGGCGGGCAGGGTCGGGGATTCGGACCAGGCGATAGCCGGTTTCGATCAGCCCCTCGCGCTTGAGCAAGCCGAGGCATTTCGACAGCGTCATGGTCGAAGTTCCGAGCAGCGCTGCCAGATCCTCCTGCACGCAGGCTACGCTATCGGGCGAGTGCGATTGACGCAGCAGGACCAGCAGAATCTTGGCCAGGTGGGCCTCGCGCGGCATCGAGCGCAGATCGTCGTTCATCGCCATCGCCCCTGACAGACGCTGGGCCGTGACCCGGTAGAGTGCGCGCAGCACCTCGGGAATGTCGAGCGCCCGCTCGAATGCCTGGGCATCGTAATGGTCGATCAGCACCGGGCCCTCAGCCAGGGCATCGTGGGTCCGCCGCCGGCTCTTGCCGAACAGCAGGACATCGCCGAACTGCTGGCCCGGGCGGACCATGCTGACAAAGGTCTGCGCGCCATTGGCGTGGAGCACGCACAGCCGGACCCGGCCCCGGATCACGATCCCCATCCCCGCGCCGGGATCGCCCCGGCTGTGGATCAGTTCGTCATCGCCATAGCTGCTGCGTTGACCGAGCGCGGCCAGTTCGGCCTGGGTGGCAGGCGAAAGCAGGTCGAGCAGTATTTCGCCGGCCAGTGCAATCATCACGGCTCACCTCAAAACACCAAAAGCTTTGTATTCGTGTTTCGGCCTGACCGCTAGGCGTCAATGCAAGAACACCAGCCCTTCGGGTCGCGCAATGCCGGGGGAAGTTGGGAGAGGGGGTAGCGGGCGTCGCGGCTTTCGGGCTGCGGCGCCCGTGAACTTATGGGCAGCCCGTTAGCCTCTTGCCACTCTCGGCGAACCGACCTATCCCGCTTAACCGCACGGTTAAAAAGGACAGGGAGTTCGCATGCGCTTCGAGGGCACCAGCAATTACGTTGCTACCGACGATCTGAAAGTGGCGGTCAACGCCGCAGTGCTGCTGCGCCGTCCGCTGCTGGTCAAGGGCGAGCCCGGCACCGGCAAGACCGTGCTGGCCCACGAAATCGCCCAGGCCGTGGGTGCGCCGCTGATCGAATGGAACGTCAAGTCGACCACCAAGGCCCAGCAGGGCCTCTATGAATACGACGCGGTTGCCCGCCTGCGCGACGGCCAGTTGGGCGACGAGCGGGTCCACGACATTTCGAACTACATCAAGAAGGGCAAGCTGTGGGAGGCGTTCACCTCGCCGCAGCTGCCGGTGCTGCTGATCGACGAGATCGACAAGGCCGACATCGAATTCAGATCGGAAGAGCGTCGTGTAGGG
>CALCQB010000172.1 GCA_937897535.1 uncultured Novosphingobium sp.
AGCGCCGCCAGCAGCTTGAGGCGTTGATGCCCCGGCTAGACCCCGACCGGTTCGACCTCAGCCAGCTGGTCGGGGCCACCACGCTGGGCGAACTCGCCGCGATCCGCGAACGGGCCCGCGACGATGCGATCGAAGGGGTCATGCTCAAGCGCCGCGACAGCCCTTACGTGGCCGGGCGCCGCACCGGACTATGGTACAAGTGGAAGCGCGATCCGCTGCTGATCGACTGCGTGCTGATGTACGCCCAGCGCGGCAGCGGCAAGCGCTCGAGCTTCTATTCGGACTTCACCTTTGGCTGCTGGGATGGCGATCCCGATCAGGGTGCCGAGCTGCTCCCGGTCGGCAAGGCCTATTTCGGGTTCACCGACGAGGAGCTGAAGATGCTCGACCGGCACGTCCGCCAGCACACCGTGGGCCGGTTCGGCCCGGTCCGCGAGACCGACAAGAGCCTGGTGTTCGAAGTGGCGTTCGATTCGGTTCATACCAGCAAGCGCCACAAATCGGGCGTGGCGATGCGCTTTCCCCGGATCAGCCGGATCCGCGCCGACAAGCCCGCGCATGAGGCCGACCGGCTGGACGCCCTCAAGGCGCTGATCCGCGATTGATCGCGGTCAAGGCGGACGGTGCTCCGAAAGGTTACCGGCGTTCGGCAAGCTAGTTGGAGCCCGCCCCTTGACCATTGCCGCAACCGTTCCCGTCAGCCCGTTCGAGCAGATCGGCGGTCATGCCGCGATGCAGGCGATCACCGAGCGGTTCTATGACTTGATGGACCGGGATCCGGCCTATGCCGAGCTGCGCGCGATCCATGCTGCCGACCTGGCGCCGATGCGCGCGGCCCTGCCCAGGTTTCTGGCCGGCTGGGCCGGCGGCCCGCGTGACTGGTTTGAGGCCAACCCCGGCAAATGCATGGTATCGCTGCACACGCCTTTTGCGATCACCCGCCAGACCGCCGGGCAATGGGCCGAAGCGATGACCCGGGCGATTGCCGAATGCGACCTGGCCGACCGCAACACTGCCGAGGCCATGGCCGACATGCTGGCCCGGATGGCCAAGGGCATGGCGCGCGATTGATTGCGCAATGCCCATCCGCAACCTACGGCACTGAGCCATGAAGCCCAAATTGCTGACAACCCTGCCCGGCTATACCGCAGCGCAGTTTGCGGCCGATGCCTTTGCCGGGGTGACCGTGGCGATGGTGGCGCTCCCACTCAGCATCGCGATTGCGATTGCCTCGGGGGCGGCACCCGAAACCGGGTTGATCACGGCGATCGTCGGGGGCTTCCTGATCTCGCTGCTGGGTGGCAGCAGGGTCCAGATCGGCGGACCGACCGGGGCCTTCATCGTCGTGGTTTACGGGGTCATCGCGGCCCACGGCTATGACGGGCTGGTCCTGGCGACGCTGATGGCCGGGGCGATTCTGGTGCTGGCCGGGCTGCTGCGCGCGGGCAATCTGGTCGCTTTCGTGCCCGAAGCGGTGATCAACGGTTTTACCATCGGCATCGCGATCATCATTGCCAGCAGCCAGCTGAAGGACTTCTTCGGGCTCACGACTGCGGCGATGCCGGCCGATTTCGTGCCCAAGATCGAGGCGCTGTGGGCGGCGCGCGCGACCTTCAACCGCGCGGCGCTGGGCATGGGCCTTGCGGCATTGCTGCTGATCGTTCTGCTCCGCCGCCTGTTTCCGCGCCTTCCCGGGCTGATCGTGGTCATGGCGCTGGTGTCGGGAGCGATCGCGCTGCTCGGGCTGCCGATCGATACGATCGGCTCGCGCTATGGGGCATTGCCGGTCGGCCTATCCTCGCCGCATCTCCCGGTCATCACGCTGGCCCGGCTGAGCGAACTGCTGCCCTCGGCGCTGGTGATTGCCTTCCTTGCCGCGATCGAATCGCTGCTCTCAGCGATGGTCGCCGACCGGATGATCGAAGGGAGCCACCGGCCCAATGCGGAGGTTATGGCCCAAGGCTGGGCCAACATCGGCTCGGCCCTATTCGGAGGCTTGCCGGCGACCGGGGCCATCGCCCGGACCGCCACCAATGTGCGCGCCGGCGGCACCACCCCGGTGGCCGGCCTGGTCCACGCCATCACCATCCTGATCGTGATGCTGGTCGCCGCACGCTGGGCCGGGTATCTGGCGATGCCGGCGATGGCCGCGCTGCTGCTGACCACGGCCTGGAACATGAGCGAACCGCACAAGTGGCGCGGCTATTGGTCCGCACCCGCCAGCGACCGGGTCCTGCTGCTGCTGACGCTGGCGCTGACCGTACTCGCCGACCTGACGGTTGCGATCGGCGTCGGGGTCGGCCTCGGCCTCGCGCTGCGGCTGCGCGAGAGCCGCCTGCAAGCCGAAGAATGGCATACGCCCGAACGCTAGCCCGCGATCCGGACCAGCTTGTCGCGGCCAGTTGCGCCGCGCAACATCTGCAGCCGTGACGTCGGCAGCCCCAGCGCTTCGGCCAGCAGGTCGAGCACGGCCTGATTGGCCTTGCCGTCCTGCGGCTTGGTTCGGACCTTGATCAGCACCACGCCCTCGCCCAGCGCGATGGCTTCGCACCGCGCACCGGGCGTGACGCGCAGCGCCAGTCGGCCCGCGCCATCGGCCAGGGCGCGGATCTGTTCGGCCGAGGGATGATCAGCCCTCGGCTTGGCCATCGTAAAGCGCGGCGTGATGCTTCGCGTTCTCGACATAGTGCGCCACGCCCAATTGCAGGCCGGCGATCATCCGGTCGTCGAGTTCGCGCATGAAGTTCGCGGGGCGGCCGCTCCACAGCTGGCGCGCGGGGATCCGCTTGCCCGGTGCAAGCAGCGCGCCCGCCGCCAGCATCCCCTCGGCCTCGATCACGCAGCCGTTCATGGTCTGCGCGGCGAACCCGACGAAGCCCTTGTCCTCGATCCGGGTGCCATGGATCATCGCCATGTGCCCGATCAGCACATCATCGCCGATCAGGGTCGGAAAACCATCGGGCGCGCCAGGCTGGGCCCCGTCGCAATGGATCACCGAGCCGTCCTGGACGTTGGTGCGCGCGCCGATCACAATCCGGCTGACATCGCCGCGCAGCACGCAATTATACCAGATCGACACGTCCGGGCCGATCTCGACATCGCCGATGATCCGGCAGCCCGGGGCAATGAAGGCGCTGTCGTGGATCCGCGGGGCCTTGCCGTGGATCGCCATGATGGTGGTATCGGGTCGGTTCATTGGCCAGCTCCTAGCAGATTCCGCCACCGCACGTACGGCAGAATCGAGGCATGCTCGTCAGTCCAGCCGGTTGCAGCCGGCTGACCGAGACTATCCCATTTCAGCGTCGGTGTCCGCCCGGCCAGCGCCGTCAGGACGACCGGACTGCGGCTCAGCGCGATCCAGTTCGACGGGGTGAAATACCTGTCCATGTCGGGTGCATCCTTGCGGATCAGCGCCGCGAGGCCGCGCTTGCGGGCATTGGCGGCAATCACCGGCTCAAGCGTCATGAACCGGTTCGAGGTATGGATCAGCAGGATGCCGCCTGGTGCCAGCGCCCGTTCGTAAACCCCCAGCGCCTCATCGGTGAGGAGGTGCAACGGGATCGAATCGGACGAAAACGCATCGATCACCAGCACGTCAAACGATCCCTTGGCGACCTTGGCGAGTTCCAGCCGGGCGTCTCCCAGGGTCACGACCGCGTCAGGCGCGCAGTCGTGCAGGAAGGTGAAGGTCCGGTTCTGCGAATAGGCCAGCACCAGCGGATCGATCTCGAAAAAGCGGTAGGTCTCGCCGGGTCGGTTGTAGCAGGCCAGCGATCCGGCGCCGAGCCCGACCACCCCGACCCGCGCTGCATTGCCGAACAGCGACTGGGCATTGGCCAGCACCAGCCCCGCGCCAGAGGACGGACCGTAGTAGGACAGCGGCTGGCGGCGCCACGCCGGGTCTTGCGATTGCTGACCGTGCAACGTGGTGCCGTGGGCAATGGTCCGCAGCCGTTCCGACGGCACGTCCCTGACCGTGTATATCCCAAAATAGCTGCGCTGGCGCAGGCCCTGATACGACTGCGCGGCAGTGATGAACCCGCCTTGGGCCAGCATCGCGACCAGCATCAATGGCAAGACCATGCCCCGCCATCGGCTGAGCGCCAGCGCCGCAAACGCCAGGCCCGCGACCCAAGGCGCAGCTTCCAGCCGGGTGCCGAAATCGGCCGTAACCCGGGCAATCTGCAACGCGCAGACCATGGCAAGCCCAACCAGCGCTATGCGTACGATCGGATAATAGCCGGGATCGAGCCCGGCCAATCTCTGCCAGTCGAACAGCGCCGGGCGCGGCAGCAGCAGCACCGCGGCGAGGACCAGCACCGGGTGTTCCCAGGCCCAGTCGAACACGATCGGCGCGAACAGCGCGGTAAATGCCCCGCCGATCGCCCCGCCGGCCGACATCGTCAGATAGAACAGCGTCAGGTTGGCGGTGCCGGGCCGCTCGTCGTACATCCGCGAATGCAGTGCGACGCTGACCACGAACAGCACGACAATCGCTTCGGCCACCGGCAGCAGACCGCTCGAGCCCTGCGAAACCATCGCCGTGGTCCCCGCCGTGAACAGCACCGGCCAGGCGAGCAGGCTCAGCACCCGGGCCGGGCCGCGCCGGGCAGCAAAAGCGACCACGAAGCTGAGCAGGTAGAGCCCGAGCGGGATGACCCACAACAGCGGCATCGCGAAGAGGTCGGTGGTGAGATGGGTGGTGGTCGACAGCATCAGGCCCGAAGGCACCGCCGACAGCGCGAGCCACAACCAGATCCGGCGCTTGCCGACCGGTTCGGCGACCGCTTGGGGAGCAGCGCTCTCGGTGTCCGGCAAGCCCAGCCGGGCCCGCGCGCACAGGGCGATCAGGCCGATCAACAGGACATAGCCGCCGCTCCACAACCAGGCCTGCGCCCGCACCGGCAGCCATGGTTCGACCACCAGCGGATAGGCGATCAGCCCGGCGAAACTCCCGAGATTCGACGCCGCGTACAGCGCCCATGGCTCACCCGCCCGTGGATCAAGCCCGTACCAGCGCTGCATCAGGGTCGCCTGTGCCGAGACCAGGAAGAAAACCGGGCCGATCGACAAGGCCAGCAACACCGGGACCCACAGCACTTCGGTGCCCGGTCCGGGGCTGGGCAGGTCGATCAGCCGGACCGGCAGGGTGACCAGTGCGACGGCATAAAGGATCAGGTGCAGGCGGACCTGACGCTGCAGCGGCATCCGCGACAGCCGGTGGGCATAATAATAGCCGCCCAGCAGCAACGCCTGGTAGACCAGCATCGCGCTGTTCCAGACATTGGGCGCGCCGCCCAGTCGCGGCAGCGCCATCCGCGCGACCATCGGCTGGACCAGGAACAGCAGGAACGATCCGGTCAGAATGGTTGCGACAAACAGCCCCCGGGCCGGGCCGGAAGCTGCCTTCATTTGCCCCATTCCGTTCGCCCGATCCGGTAGGTCACATGGCGCAGCAGCGGATCGTCGCTGGCAAGCCGCGGATGATCGAAATCGCCGCCCGGCATGTGAGTCATACCAAGCCGCTCCATCACCGCGCGGCTGCGCCGGTTCTCGACATTGGTGATCGCATAGCCGGCATCGTCAGCGCGGTTGGCAAACAGCCAGTCGAGCGCGGCGCGCGCGGCTTCGGTAACATAGCCCTGGCCCCAGGTATCGCGGGCAATCCGCCAGCCGAATTCCGCCTTGCCGACGATCGGCCCGACCGAACCGCGGATGACGCCGCACCAGCCGATCAGGCGCTCGTCATCGCGCCGGACCAGCGCCCAGAAGCAATGCCCATGCTCGGCCTCGATCCCCTGCATCCGGGCGATCAGCGTCGCGACTTCGGCCCGGCTCATCACCGGCCCCAGCGTCGCCATGACTTCGGGGTCGCTGCACACCGCGTGGAACGCTTCGAGGTCGTCCTCGCGCCACGAGCGCATTGCCAGCCGTTCGGTCTCGAGCCGCAAGTCAGCCGCCGAGCAGCCGGGCGGCATGCGCGGCGTGATAAGTCAGCACGCCCGAGCAGCCCGCGCGCTTGAACGCCAGCAAGGTTTCCAGCACCAGCGCATCGCGCTCACCAGCCCCGGCAGCAGCAGCGTGTTCGATCATCGCATACTCGCCGCTGACCTGGTACGCGAATACCGGAACCTCGAAAGTTTCCTTTACTCTCCGGACGATATCAAGATAGGGCAAACCCGGCTTAACCATCACGCTGTCGGCCCCTTCGGCCAGATCCAGCTCGACCTCGCGCAGTGCTTCCTCGGCGTTTGCCGGGTCCATCTGGTAAGTCTTCTTGTCACCCTTGAGCAGCCCGCGCGAGCCGACCGCATCGCGGAACGGGCCGTAGAAGGCGCTGGCATACTTTGCCGCATAGGACATGATCTGGATATTGCTGTGGCCAGCATTCTCGAGCGCATCGCGGATCGCACCGATCCGGCCGTCCATCATGTCGCTGGGGGCAATCACGTCGGCTCCGGCCGCCGCCTGGTTCAGGCTTTGCCCGATCAGCACCTCGACCGTGGGATCGTTCAGCACATAGCCGCCCGCATCGACCAGCCCATCCTGGCCGTGGCTGGTATAGGGATCGAGCGCGACATCGGTCAGCACGCCGATATCGTCGCCGCAAGCCTGCTTGATCGCCTTGATCGCGCGGCACATCAGGTTGTCGGGGCTGAGCGCCTCGCGCCCGTCTTCGCTGCGCAGCGCCCCCGGCGTGTTGGGAAACAGCGCCAGGCAGGGGATGCCGAGCGCGACCGCCTCTTTCGCGCGCGCGGCGATCAGGTCAACCGACCAGCGCGACACACCCGGCAGCGACCCGATCGGCTCCTCCACGCCCGAGCCTTCGGTGACGAACAGCGGCCAGATCAGATCGGCCGGGGTCAGGATCGTTTCGCGGTGCAGCGCGCGGCTCCAGGCGGTGGAGCGGCTGCGGCGCAGGCGGGTGGCGGGATAGGACGACATGGCAGAGCCATAGGCCCGGCCCGCCGATCCTTCAACTCTTCAGCCGGTCAATCTCGCGGCGCGGGTTCTGTCCGGCATTGGCCTGGCGCGACCCGAGGCCGGTCATCGCCGCGCCGGGGTTCACTGCTTTCAGCTGCGCCATCCGCGCCTTGAACGCGGTCAGCTCCTTCTGGTCGACCTGGTTGCTGACGGTGAAGCGGACCGACAGCGGATTCACCGCCGCGCCATTCTGGTAAAGCTCGTAGTGCAGGTGCGGGCCGGTCGACAGACCGGTCGAGCCGACATAGCCGATCACTTGCCCGGCGTGGACCGTGGACCCGTTGGGCACCGCGATCCGGCTCATGTGGCCATACCCGGTGGCATAGCCGCCGCCATGGTCGAGCTTGACGTAGTTGCCGTGGCCGCCGTGCCAGCCCGAGTAGATTACCCGGGCATCGCCGACCGCATAGATCGGCGCGCCATAGGGAGCCCCAAAGTCCACCCCGGCATGCATCCGGGTATAGCCCAGCACCGGATGGCGCCGCGCGCCGAAGTTCGAGGTCACCCGCCCGCCATAGACCGGCATGATCAGCCCGGTCCGCTGCGCGCCCATCCCCGAGGCTTCGAAGAAGATCCCTTCTTTGCCCCAGCGCAGCAGCTGGGCCTTGGGCTTGCCATCGTGTTCCAGCCCGGCAAACAGCAGGTCGCCAACCTGGCTCTCGCCGCTGCCCGAACGGCGGTAGGAGACGATGATATCGAAGGTATCGCCCGGCTCGATCGCCGAATCGAGGCTGAGATGCTGGTCGAGCGCCATCAGATACTGCTGGATCGCCTCGATCGGCGCACCGGCCGAGCGGGCCGAGCGGTAGAGGCTGGTTCCCACCACACCGCGAATCCGCAGCGGGGTGTTGTCCACCGCGATCGGTTGCTGGGTGATCAACAGCTGGCCGCCGATCCGGCTGACCGTCAGATCGAGATCAAACCGGGCCCGGAAGGCGAGGTGCTCAAGCGGGCGGGCCGCGCCCGGCGCGGTAGCCGCGCCCAGCCGCAGGTCGACCTGGGTTCCGGCCGGGATCAGCCCGACCGGCATGATCCCCGCGACCAGCTCGGTCGCTGCCCCGGCATCGCTTTCGCTGGCCCCGGCGCGCATCAGCATCCGGGCAAAGCTGTCACCCTGCGCAAGCGTGGCGGTCATCTGGGTGTTGGTGCGTTCCGGGGCGGCGGCGAGTACAGCGACGGCATTGGTCGCGCCCATCCGGCGGCCGCTGTCCGCGCCCAGCGCCAGCGGCTGGATCATCTGGCTGCGGAATTCGTCCCGCGCGCCATCGTCGAGCGGCATCGCCGGAGCCGAAGCGACGGCTTCGCCGTGCGGCCAGAACGCCAGCGCCGCGAGACTGAGGCCGAGCATGGTGCCGAGCCCGCGAAACCACCGCGCGCTGCCGATCTCTTCAGCCAGATCGGGGGCCCAATCGAGTGTTTCAAGCTGCTGGAGCAGGTTCTGCCGATCGCGCCACAACCGGGCCAGGCGGCCCTCTGTGCGGGTGCGCTGGCCAAAGCCCTGCGGCGCGGCGACCACGGCGGCGCCGGTCAGGCTTGGCGCAGGTTCGCGCGGCTTCAACAAGGCATGCCCCCAAAGTGCTGCAACACAGCGCTTTCCCTGCACCCGGCGTGGTTAATCTTCGCCTAAGATCGCGGGCTTTATTGCAGAGGGCATGTAGTGTCGGGGGAATTTGTCGGCACTCACCTTGCCCTGCCCCCGCCTGCTTGCCACATCGTGACCATGGACAAGCGCAGCGCCGTTCACACCACGCACCTCAAAGCGGTGCTGGGACCGACCAATACCGGCAAGACGCATCTGGCGATCGAGCGGATGTGCGCGCATTCCTCGGGCATGATCGGATTTCCGCTGCGGCTGCTGGCGCGCGAAGTCTATGACAAGGTCTGCGCGATCAAGGGCCCGGACAAGGTCGCGCTGATCACCGGCGAAGAGCGGATCGAGCCCAAAAACGCGCGCTATCTGCTGTGCACGGCCGAAGCGATGCCGATCGGGGCGGACGTTTCCTTTGCCGCGATCGACGAGGCGCAACTCGGCGCGGACCGCGAACGCGGCCATATTTTTACCGACCGGTTGCTGCATGTCCGGGGCCGCGACGAGACGATGATCCTGGGCTCGGCCACGCTCGAACCGCTGGTCCGCACACTGTTGCCCGAGGCCGAGATCATCGGTCGGCCGCGGTTTTCGACCTTGAGCCATGCCGGGGCGCGGAAACTTAGCCGGATCCCGCCGCGCAGTGCGATCGTCGCGTTCAGCGCCGAGCAGGTCTATGCAGTGGCCGAGATGCTGCGCCGGTTCCGCGGCGGGGCCGCAGTTGTGATGGGCGCGCTCAGCCCCGAGACCCGTAACAAGCAGGTAGCATTATACCAGAACGGCGAAGTCGACTATCTGGTCGCGACCGATGCGATCGGAATGGGGCTCAATCTCGACATCGATCATGTTGCTTTTGCCGGGCTGTCGAAGTTCGACGGCCAGCGCCAGCGGCGGCTTACCACCAGCGAAATGGCCCAGATCGCCGGGCGCGCCGGGCGGCACCAGCGCGACGGGACTTTCGGGACGCTGGCCGGGACCGGCGGCCATGACGCAGAATTCACCCCCGAGGAAGTCTATGCGATCGAGGAACACCGCTTTGCGCCGCTGACCAGGCTGTTCTGGCGCGAGGCCGAGCCGGATTGCGCCAGCCTGGCCGCCCTGATCGCCGACCTGTCGCGCCCGCCGGAGCGCAAGGAACTCGCCTCGGCACCCGAAGCTGTCGACCTGGCCGTACTGCGCCGTCTGGCCGAGGATCCCGAACTGTCCGAGTCGGTGAGCGGCGAAGCCCTGGTGCGGCGGTTGTGGGAAGCCTGCTCGCTGCCCGATTTCCGTCAGCACGGCGCGGAAACCCATTCGCGGTTCGTCGTGCGGCTCTGGCAGGACCTCCGTCACGGCCAGTTGGGCGGGGACTATGTCGCCAGGGCGATTGCCGATCTCGACAACCCCAGCGGCGATATCGACACGTTGCAGATGCGGATCGCGGCGATCCGGACCTGGGCCTATGTCGCGCAGCGGCCCGACTGGGTGCTCGCGCGGGAGGAGATGGCGGCGCGGGCGCGGGCGGCTGAGGCGCGGCTGTCCGACGCACTGCATGCCCGCCTGACCGAACGCTTCGTCAACCGCCGCACCTCGGTGCTGATGAAGAAGCTGGGGCCCGACGCGGCGCTGCTGCCGGTGCGGCTGGTCGATGACCAAGTCCAGGTCGATGGCGAGCCGATCGGGCATCTGGAGGGCTTCCGGTTCCGGGTCGATCCGCAGACCCGGCTGGCCGACCGCAAGCTGTTGCTCGCTGCGGCCGAGCGGCACTTGCCCGAACTGCGCGTCAAGCGGGCCGAGGCGCTGCTCGGCAGTGCCCTCGCCAGACTGGCGCTCGACGGCGCGC
>CALCQB010000173.1 GCA_937897535.1 uncultured Novosphingobium sp.
CGTCGAATTCCGCCACGCCCTGGAGCCCTGGCACGTCATGGCCGAGCAGGGGGGCGCCGGCGGCACGGTCCGGTTCGTCGACGCCTCGGTCGAGCGCCTGCAGGTGCTGGCCAACGGCTTCAACCCCGAGCGGCACATCATCGCCGTCAACGGCCACGCCCTGCCCATGACCTCGACCGGCATGCTCTGGCTGCGCGGGGCGAACGTGTTTCCCGGCTACCTCAAGGACGCGGCATCAAAGGCCGAAGTCGTCTCGCTCGATGGCAAGCCGGTCCGTGAGATCACGCTCAACGCGATCGGAACCGCTTCAGGATTTGGCGGCAAGCCAGGTGATCCGGAGACATTCTACACCTTCTCCAGCTTCAACCAGCCCGGGGCAATCTACCGGTTCGACAGCGACAGCGGACAGAGCACGGTCTTCGCCCAGCCCAAACTGACCTTCGATCCGACCGACTTCGTGGTCGAGCAGCGCTTCTACGCCTCGAAGGACGGCACCAAGGTACCGATGTTCATCGTCCGCAAGAAGGGCGTGGTCGCGGCCGGCAAGCCAGTGCCGACGCTGCTCTATGGCTACGGCGGGTTCGACATTTCGCTGACCCCCGGTTTTTCGGCGGTGCGGATGGCCTGGCTTGAGGCGGGCGGGGCCTTCGCCATGGCCAACCTCCGCGGCGGCGGCGAATACGGCAAGGCCTGGCACGATGCCGGGCGTCTCAACAACAAGCAGAACGTGTTCGACGATTTTATCGCGGCGGGCGAATACCTGATTGCGCAAGGGATCACCTCGAAGGGCGGGCTCGCGGTCCAGGGCGGTTCGAACGGCGGGCTGCTGGTCGGCGCGGTGATCAACCAGCGGCCCGACCTGTTTGCGGCCGGCAACGCCGCTGTGGGCGTGATGGACATGCTGCGCTTCGACAAGTTCACCGCCGGGCGGTATTGGACCGACGACTATGGCTATCCTTCAAAGGAAGCCGACTGGCGGGTGCTGCGGGCCTATTCGCCCTATCACAACATCCACCCCGGTGTGGCCTATCCGGCGCTGCTGGTGACCACCGCCGATACCGACGACCGGGTGGTTCCGGGGCACAGCTTCAAATACACTGCCGCGCTCCAGGCCGCCAATCCCGGTGGCAAGCCGCACCTGATCCGGATCGAAACCCGGGCCGGGCACGGCGCGGGCAAGCCGACCGACAAGGTGGTGGCGGAGAACGCCGACATCCTGGCGTTCCTGGCCCAGTGGACCGGGCTGGCGGTTCCGGCGAAGTAGTCCCTCTCTTAGCCCTTCCCCGCTGGGGAGGGGAGTTAAGGGGCAGTCTCACCTCGCCGGTGGTACAGCGGCCACAGCAGTTGTTCGCGCAAGGTAACCGGGCGGGTGGCGAAGCCGGTAGGGGGGAATCCGTTCGGCCGGTGATAGTCGCCGAACAGGACATCCCAGATCGGCAGGATCGCGGCGAAGTTGCTGTCGTAGTGTTCGGGCAGGGCCGAATGGTGGCGGCGGTGATAGGCCGGGGAGTTGATCACCCACGACCACCGGCCTAGGTCGATCGGCAGCTGCGAATGGGTGACGAAGTTCCACAATCCCAGGGTGCTGTAGACCACCAGCGCGGTCGGCGTGGGCGAAATCACCAGCGCCGCGGCCGACCAGACCGTCACCGACTTGAACAGCGGATCGGCCCAGAAGTGGCGGTTGGTGGTCAAGACCGACATGTTGGGATCGGAATGATGCAGTGAATGCATTGCCCACAGGATCGGGACGCGGTGCTGCATCCGGTGAAACAGGTATTCGGCCAGGTCATAGACCAGCACGTAAATCACGACCGCTGCCCAGGTCGGCAGGCGCGCCCCGTCGATCAGCGCCGGTCCGTGCCACGCCTGGACCGCGCCATAGACGGTAAAGGCCCCGACGATCTTGAGCAGCCACGATTGCAGGTTGATCGACCAATCGGTTGGCGGCGCGCCCAATCTCCGTTCCCACGCGATCAGAACGAGCGCGAAGAGAGGTCCTGAAAGCATGGCGATCCAATTGAACATGGCAGCATTTCTAGGGTTTCATGCTTAATAACCGGCTAAAACCATCGTTCATAAAACTGACCGAAAACCTGAACGTCAGCTAACAGCCAAGTTCAGCTTCGCGCTACCCGCGAATCGGTAGAACCCCTTCAGCGCCGGACATCTCGTTCGGCAAGATGAAGGAATAGAGCCATGAAGATTATGTCCAAAGCTCTGGTCGGAACCATCGCGGCTGGCGCGATGGCGGTGTCTTCGGCGACCCCGGCATTTGCCCAGTATCATGACCGCGACCGCGGCGGGATCAGCGCCGGTGAAGTTATCGCCGGAGCGCTGATCATCGGCGGGATCGCCGCGATCGCTTCGGCCTCGAACAACAACGACCGCGATTATCGCGATTATCGTGACGGCGACTACCGTTACGACGACAATCGCGGCGGCGACTATCGCTATGATCGCGCCGGTTATGGCAATGGCTATGGCTATCAGCAGAACCCGCGTCAGGCTGTTGCCCAGTGCGTCCAGGCGGTCGAACGTTCTGCTTCTTCGCGGTATGGCCGGGCCGATGTGACCGACGTTCGCGACATCCGCCAGACCCGCTATGGTCTGGAAGTGAAGGGACGGATCGCGGTCAATACCCAGGGTCGCGATTGGCGCCGTGGTGAAGGCAACTACGGTCGCGGCTGGAACGGCGATTACCGCGGCTGGAACAACTCGATGCGCGGTTACGACTCGGGTTCGTTTAAGTGCAAGGTCGAGCGCGGCCGGGTGGTCGACATCGACATCGACGGGATCCGCGGACTTTAACGCGCTGACTTCCTAAGCAAGCGACGGG
The DNA here is from genome assembly GCA_937897535.1 of uncultured Novosphingobium sp. Taxonomy (GTDB): domain Bacteria; phylum Pseudomonadota; class Alphaproteobacteria; order Sphingomonadales; family Sphingomonadaceae; genus Novosphingobium. The sequence goes on from CALCQB010000173.1 coordinate 2,840, forward strand.
CGGTTCAGGCACTAGAAAGCCTGGACCGCCTAGTCGTATCGGCAATGGGGCAGTGCAGCCTGCGGCAGGGGCCGGGGCGCTTGTCCGGAGGGCTTGGAAATGACGCGCAAGACTTCGCGCTTTGCTGCCGTGCTGGCTTCGGTCGCGGCGTTCTCGATGATCGCAACCCCGGCCATGGCTGGCGGTTACGGCGGCTGGGGCGGGGGCTATCGTCACCGTGACCGGGTCGATGCCGGCGACGTGATCACCGGTATCCTGATCATCGGCGGGATCGCGGCAATCGCCAGCGCCGCCAGCAACAACAGCAAGAACAAGCGCTATGAACGCCGCGGCGACGATGGCCGCTACGAAGACGGTCGTTATGAACAGGATCGCAATTCCCGCGAATATGCTGGCGACGATCGCCCGCAGTGGCAGGAAGGCAGCGGAATCAACGGTGCGATCAATCGCTGCCTGAGCGAAGTTGGCCGGGGTTCCGGCCAGAATGCCGAAGTCGACTCGGTCAACCGCGACGGCGATGGCTGGCGGGTTGCCGGGCGGTCTTCGGGCGGCGAATTCAGCTGCTCAATCGACCGCGACGGCCGGGTCCGCAACGTCCAGGTTGGTGACCGCAGCAACTGAATTGAACGACGGGGCGGCCTCGGCCGCCCTGTCTGTTATTTCCCAAGATCAAGCCAGCGCGCGACTGCGCCGAGCAGGTCGCGGTTGAAGGCCTGGGCCAGATGGCCATCGGCGATGATCTGAAACGCGTGGATCGCGCCGGGATAGACATGCAGTTCGGCGGGGACGCCAGCCGCGATCAGGCGGCGGGTGTAGTCGAGGTCTTCATCCAGAAACAGGTCGAGACTGCCGGTGCCGATCCAGGTCCGGGGCAGTCCTGAGAGATCATCCGCCAGACTGGGTGAAAACCAGCCCTTGCGGTGATCCTGTCCAGAATAGTCCCCTTGCAGCGCTCCCCAGCCGAAGCGGTTGCTGTCGCGGGTCCAGACAAATTCGCCGGTGACCGGATTGGCATAGGGGCAGGCATCGCCGCCGGTGCGATGATCGAGCATCGGAAAGACCAGAAACTGAGCCGCAAGCGCCGGACCGCCGAGATCGCGCGCCATCAGCGCGGTCGCTGCTGCCAGGCCGCCCCCGGCGCTTTCGCCAATGATCGCGATCCGCGCCGGATCGACGCCGAGCTGCTCCGCGTTGGCGGCAAGCCAGTTCAGTCCCGCCAGGCAATCCTCTTGCGGGGCGGGGAAGGGATGTTCAGGGGCGAGCCGGTATTCGACCGAGGCAACCGGAATGCCCAGCGCTGCCGCCATTCCGGCCGGGCCGTGCTGCATCGACTTGGCCGAACCGATGATCATCCCGCCGCCATGGATATGGTACAGCGCCGCGCGGCCGGTCTGACCTGGGCTTGGATCGTACCAGTAGATCTCGAGCGGCCCGTCCGGTCCTTCGATGACCTTGACCTCGGGGAGCAGCACCGGCTCGCCCAGAAAGGCGAAGCGCTGTTCCGATTGGACGCGAATTTCAGGCAGGGTTTCGGCGCTGAACCCACCGCCCGGCATCAGCTCGAGCAGCGGCAGCAGGCTTGGATCAACCAGGTGGAGCGTGGACATCAATGCAAGCGTTGCGAGGGAAACATCCAGCGCTGCGCCAGCTTAGGCGCGAACGGCTTCCAATGACCTTCATCCAGCGCCAGCCGGTCGGCCAGCGCCACCATCACGCTGGGGTTGACCCCCAGACCACAATGGCTGGCGCGAACCACGATATTCTCGGTCTGGCCGTGGCCGCGGTCGGCATGCTGGACCGAGCCACGCCAGTGGACGATCCCGTCGCTGCGGGTCAGGATCGAGGTGGTCGGCACCGGCGGGGCTTGGTCGAGTCCGGTAAAGTGACCGTGCTTGAGCGGCTCGGGCTCCTTGCCGTTGAGGAATTCGAACAGCCGGCTGGCATTGGTATGGCGGCGATCGTCGTGGATCGGGCTGCCGAGCGAGATCACCTGGCGGACTGCATCGGGCTGCAACTTGGCCAGTTCGCGGGCGAACACCCCGCCCAGGCTCCACCCGACGATCGAGACCTTGCGGCCGGTGTCGTGGTGAATCTTGAGCAGCAGCGCTTCCATTTCATGGACCCGTTGCAGATCGACCCGGACATTGCGGCCAAGCTCCCAGCCATAGGTGTCATAGTCGAGGTCCTCGAGCAGCCGCCGCATCGGCGCGGTCGAGCTGTCCGAGGCAAGGAAGCCGGGCAGGACCAGCACCGGGTGACCATCGCCCTTGGGCAGCATGGCGAGCAGGTGGCGGGTGGCGTAGAACGAGGCGAGTTCGATCACCGCGCGGCCCTCGGCGAGGGCGAGCAGGCGGTGTGGCGGACGCGCTTCGATCTCAAGCGCTTCGCGCGATGCTGTGGTGGCGGTCATTTTGGTTTCGGAGCCTTTCGGGGCTTCGCGGCGCCCTGTTTCGCCGCGGGTTTGGTCTTGGTAGCCGCTTTGGCCCTGGGGGCAGGCTTGGCGGGTCTGGATTCTGGAGCGGGCGTTTCCGCTCCTTCAGCAACAGCAACGCGGGCAGCGTCGCGCAGTTCCGTGAAGCTTTCCTCGATGCACTCTGCGTAGAAATCCGGATCGGGCATCAGATCGCGGCAGGCGGTGAAGGCGATCGTCGCCTCTTTGCAATAGCTTTGCACCACATGGCCCAGGCCCATCCCGTCGGTCAGGCACAACAGACCCATCATGCTTTCGAGCCGCGCACCGCTCGAATAGATCGGCACCGGCGGGCCCGGCACGTTGGTCACTACTGTGGTGAACGGCGGGCCGACCCGATTGGCGAGACCCAGCCGGGTATAGAGCTGTGCCCCCAGCGCCATGAACAGCGCCGGGCTGACCTTGCTCATCTCGGTCATGTTGCGCGCGCCCAGCGCGTCGGTCATCGCTTTGGAATTGACCGTCTGCGAATGGACATAGGCGAGCCGTTCCAGTGGATCGGCGATATGGGTGCCGAGCGGGGCGATCATCGCCGCGACCTGGTTGCCCATGTCGCCCTTTTCGTCCTTCCCGCGGACCGAGATCGGGGCCATCGCGGTCAGAGTCTTGTCGGGCAGATCGTCATGCGCCAGCAGGTACTTGCGCATCGCCCCGCCGATGATCGTCAGGAACGCGTCGTTGACCTTGGCCCCCGGCACGGCCGCGCGAATTGCCTTGATGTCGGCCAGCGGAACCGAGCGTCCTTCGACCACGCGGCTGGTCGAGAGGACCGCGTTGAACCGGGTGCGCGGAGCGAGCATTTCGCCGTGGAGCTTGAAATCCTTGCTGATCAGGCCCTTGATTGCCTTGGCCACCCCCGGCAAGGCCTTGGCCGCGACGTCAAGCTGGCGGACCGGGTTGGCAACGTTGTTGAACCAGCTTTTCGCCAGCAGTTCGGCGAAGTTGGGCAGATCCTCGCCCTTCCAGGTGTCCGGCTCGTTGGGCGGCGGGGTATTGGGATCGAGCGTGTGAAGCGCCTCCATCAGGTCGATCCCGCTCATCCCGTCGATCGCCGCATGATGCACCTTGGTGACCATTGCGTAAGATCCGGGCATGACGCCGGGGACATTGTCGATGCCCTCGATGATCGTGAATTCCCATGGCGGGCGGGACAAATCGAGCGGCCGAGCGAAGATCCGTGCAGCCTGGATGCACAATTGCCGCCAGTCCCCCGGCTTGGGCAGGGCGACGTGGCGGACGTGGTATTCGAGGTCGAAATCCTTGTCCTCGACCCAATAGGGATAATCCAGATCGAACGGGACCCGGACCAGCCGCTGGCGCATCGTCTTGGACAGCTGCATCCGGCTTTCGAAAAACCGCAGGATATCTTTGTAGCGAACAAAGCCGCCCGGCGCAGTCTCGGGGTTGTAGATTAGCAGCGAGCCGATGTGCATGGGCGAATTGCGCGTTTCCAGCGCAACGAACGATGCATCCATCCCCTGGAGTTGCTTCAAGCGCTACCTCTCCTGCCAGACGCCCGATTGCCGGGTCGTCAGTGGTCAAGCTAACACAGCGCGGCCCCGCGTCAATGCCTGGTCCGATAGCGCTCGAACCAGGCGAGGATCGCTGCCGCCTTGGCCGCCGATTGCGAGGGCCGCGCGGTGAATCCGCCGTGGCTGGCACCGGGGACCTTGACCAGCGCGGTTGGCACCCCGGCTATCTGGAGCGCGGCATAGTACTGCTCGGCCTCGCTGACCGGGGTGCGGTAATCCTCGCTGCCAACCACCACCAGCGTCGGGGTCTTGACGTTGCCGACCAGGCTGAGCGGCGAGCGCTGCCAGTAGGGCTGGACATCGACCCACGGCGGATTGTCGAACCAGTAGCGCGAGGTGAAGGTGGTGCCGTCCATGGTCAGCGCCTCGCTGGTCCAGTTGATCACCGGTTTCTGGGTCGCGGCGGCCTTGAACCGATTGTTCTTGCCGACGATCCACGCGGTCAGCACCCCGCCGCCCGATCCGCCGGTGACGAACAGGTTGTCGGGATCGATATTGCCCCCGGCAATCGCGGCGTCGGTCGCGGCCATCAGATCGCCATAGTCTTCGCCCGGATAGGCCCGGTCGATCAGCTTGGCGAAACCCTCGCCATAGGACGTGCTGCCGCGCGGGTTGACGTAGAGCACGGCATAGCCGGCCGCGGCATAGAGCTGGTAATCGGTCGCAAACCACGGGCCATAGGCGCTGTGCGGGCCGCCATGGATCTCGAGGATCATCGGCACCTTCTGGCCCGGTTGACGGCTCGGCGGCAGCATCAGCCAGGCGTCGATCGGCTTGCCGTCGGGCGCGGTGACCGGGACTTTTTGCGCCTTCGCGAGCGATTTTGCCCCTAGCCAATTCTCGTTGAGCCGGGTCAATTGCGCCGGCGCGCTCCCCCGCAAGGCAAAGACATCGGGCGGGCGGGTGTCGCTGCCGCCGGTCCAGGCGATCGCACCGCTACGCCCCACGGCAAATTCCCCGCCGGTGTAGGGCCGGTCGAAACCTGCGCCGGACAAGCCGCTGGCCAGCACTCGCCGCGAACCGTCGAGCCCGATCCGGGCGAGCTGTTTCACCCCCTTGTCGTCGAAGGTGACGATCAGGCTGCGGCCGTCGGGGGACCACTGCGCATCGTCGATGCTGATGTCCAACGCCCCGGTCAGGCTGCGCACACCGCTGCCGTCGCGGTTCATCACGTAGAGATCGGTGTTCTCATAGGTGCGGTGCGTATCGTCGAAGCCGAGATAGGCCACCCGGCTGCCGTCGGGCGAGACCGCCGGGGCAAAATCGGGGCCGTATCGCCTGGTCAGCGTAGTAAGCGCACCGCTGGTCAGGTCGAGCGCCATCACTTCGGAATCGTTGGGTTCGCGCTGCCAGTTGTCCTTGCGCACTGCCGAGAACAGCAGGCTGCGGCCATCGGGTGCGAACGAAAGCGGACCGCTGTCGTCGAAGGCTCCGAACGTAACCTGACGTGGCGCGCCGCCATCGGCGGCGATCACGAAGATGTGCGAATAGCCGGCCTGGTAATAGCCATCGCCATCGCCGCGATAGGTGACCCGGTCGATCACCTGGAGTGGCTCGGCCCACTTCGCGCCTTCGGGTTTGGGCGGGGCCTTGCCCAGGCTTGGCTCGTCGCCCGGCACCCGCATCAGGTAGGCCAGGCTGCGCCCGTCGGGGGCCCAGGTCACCGAATTGGGGCTGTCGGGCAGGTTGGTCAGCTTGGCGCTCGCCCCGCTGTCGATCCACCGCACCCACAGCTGCGCGCCGCCTTCTTCCGCCGCGATGTAAGACAGCCGCGAGCCATCGGGCGACCAGCGCGGCGCCATGTAGCTGCCCGGTCCGGTGATCAGCGGGCGCTGCTTGCCGGTGGCGATGTCGACCAGCCAGATCGCGGTGCGGTTGCGGTCGTTCATCACGTCGCCGCTCTGGCGGACATAGGCCACCGTGCGGCCATCCGGGCTGGGCTGCGGATCGCGCGCGGCCTCCAGCTTGAACAGGTCGGCGCCGGTGAAGGCACTGCTCGGCGCGTCCTGCGCCGCCAGCGGCATCAGCGGCAGCGGGGCAAGCAGCAAGGCAAGGGCGGCAAGGCGCATCGGATTTCTCCCCTTCATTATGCCGCGCAGCTTGCGGCCGGCCTTGGGAATTGGCAATCCCCCGGGGTGACCTTTGCCCCCGCAGCCCTTATCTGTCCGCCATGACCAAAGCCGGCCGCCCCGACCTGCCGAATGGCTCCGACCGGTTCAACGAGGACCGCGCGACCTATACGATGAAGGGCGGCCAGCCCGACATCGAAGCGGGGATCGCCGCGATCCGCGAGGTCCAGGCGACCTTGCGGCCCAAACCCGGGGTCTACCGGATGCTCGATGCGCGCGGCGATGTGCTCTATGTCGGCAAGGCCCGCGCGCTCAAGAACCGGGTCGCCAATTATCTTCAGGTCGAACGCCTGCCGCTGCGGCTGAAGCGGATGGTCAGCCAGACCCGCGGCATGACCATCGTCACCACCAATTCCGAGGCCGAGGCGCTGCTGCTGGAGGCGCAGCTGATCAAGCGCTATCGCCCGCCTTACAACGTGCTGCTGCGCGACGACAAAAGCTTCCCGTTCATCCTGCTGCGGGCCGATCACGACTATCCCCGGATCACCAAGCACCGCGGCGCGCGGCGGGCCAAGGGCAACTATTACGGCCCCTTCGCCAGCGCCGGATCGGTCAACACCACGATCAACGCGCTGCAGAAACTGTTCCTGCTGCGCAGTTGCACCGACAGCTTCTTCAGCCGCCGCGACCGGCCGTGCCTGCTTTACCAGATCAAGCGCTGTTCGGCGCCGTGTGTCGGGCGGATTGACGAGCGCGCCTATGCCGAGCTGGTGGCCGAGGCCAAGGACTTCCTTGGCGGCAAGAGCTCGGCGGTCCAGGCCAAGCTCAACGCCCAGATGGAGGCCGCCGCCGCCAATCTCGATTTCGAAACCGCCGCGATGCTGCGCGACCGGCTCCGCGCTGCGACCTTCATCCAGGGCAGCCAGGCGATCAACGCCGAGGGGCTGGGCAGCGCCGATATCTTTGCGCTGGCCGAAAAGGGCGGGCACGTCGCGATCCAGGCCTTCTTCATCCGCGGCGGCCAGAACTGGGGCCACCGCGCGTTCTTCCCTAGCCACACCGAGGGGCTCGGGCCGGAAGAGGTGCTGACCAGCTTCCTCGCCCAGTTCTATGAGGAAGTCCCCCCGCCGCGCACGATCCTGCTCGACCGGGCGCTGCCCGAGGCGGCGCTGCTGGCCGAAGCCTTTGCCGGGCCGGCCGGAGGCAAGGTCGAACTGTCGGTCCCCCAGCGCGGCGACCGGCGGCGCTTGATGGAGCAGGCCAGCCGCAACGCGGTCGAGGCGCTGGAGCGGCGGGCCGCAGAAAGCGGGACCAAGGCCCGGCTGGGGCGCGAACTCGCCGAATTCCTCGAACTGCCCGAACCGCCGCAGCGGATCGAGGTTTACGACAACAGCCACATCCAGGGCGCGCAGGCGCTCGGTGCGATGATCGTCTCCGGGCCGGACGGGTTCATCAAGGG
>CALCQB010000174.1 GCA_937897535.1 uncultured Novosphingobium sp.
ACAAGGGCGTGGCCTACTGCCCGCACTGCGACGGCCCGCTGTTCAAGGGCAAGCGCGTGGCGGTGATCGGCGGCGGCAACTCCGGCGTGGAAGCAGCGATCGATCTGGCCGGCATCGTCGGCCACGTGACGCTGATCGAATTCGACCATGTCCTGCGCGCCGACGAGGTGCTGCAACGCAAGCTGCGCTCAATGCCCAATGTCGCAATCATCGTTTCGGCCCAGACCACCGAGGTGACCGGAGATGGCGAGCGGGTGAACGGCCTGACCTACAAGGATCGCAATACCGAGGCCGAGCACAGTGTCGAACTGGAAGGCATCTTCGTGCAGATCGGGCTGGTGCCCAACACCGATTGGCTCAAGGACAGCGGCTTGGACCTGACCCGTCACGGCGAGATCGCCATCGACCACAAGGCCGCCACCAACCTGCCGGGCGTGTTCGCGGCGGGCGATTGCACCAACGTGCCCTACAAGCAGATCATCATCGCCATGGGCGAAGGGTCAAAGGCGGCGCTGAGCGCGTTCGACTACCTGATCCGCAACCCGGCCCCGGTGGCGCAGCTGGTTGAGGCCACTGCCTGAACGAATATGCGGTAAAATCGATCAATGTCTGCCAATTAATCGTTTAGACAGATCAAAGGCAAAGGGTCATCCTGCTCTCCTAACGTTCTTCCGGGACTCGCGTCCCTTAAGCCGAGGAGAGAGACAATGGATGCCAAGACAGGTTCGATTTCGGGTGGGTGCCCATTCAAGGGCGAAACCCGCCCGCTGTTCGGTCGCACCAACAAGGATTGGTGGCCCGATGCGCTGCAGCTGGAAATTCTCACCCAGCGCGGCACTTCGGTCAATCCGATGGGTGAGGACTTCGACTATGCGCAAGCCTTCAACACGCTCAACTACGCCGCGCTCAAGGCCGATCTGACCGCCCTGATGACCGACAGCCAGCCGTGGTGGCCGGCTGACTATGGCCACTATGGCCCGTTCTTCATCCGCATGGCGTGGCACGCTGCCGGAACCTATCGCACCGGCGACGGGCGCGGCGGGGCCAACAGCGGCCAGCAGCGCTTCGCCCCGCTCGACAGCTGGCCCGACAACGGCAACCTCGACAAGGCCCGGCGGCTGCTGTGGCCGGTCAAGCAGAAGTACGGAAAGCACATTTCTTGGGCCGACCTGTTCATTTTGGCCGGCAATGTCGCAATCGAATCGATGGGCGGGCCGGTGTTCGGCTTCGGCGGCGGCCGCCAGGACGTGTTCGGGCCCGAGAAGGACATCTACTGGGGCTCCGAAGACAAGTGGGTCAACCAGGGGGTGCAGACCCGGATCGACCCCGACAAGGGGCTTGAGGCGCTCGACGGGCCGCTTGCCGCGATCCAGATGGGGCTGATCTACGTCAACCCCGAAGGGCCGGGCGGGGTGCCCGATCCGCTCCAGTCGGCGCGCGACATCAAGGCGACGTTCGAGCGGATGGCGATGAACCACGAGGAGACCGTCGCGCTGACCGCCGGGGGTCACACCTTCGGCAAGGCCCACGGCAACGGCGATGCGGCGCTGCTCGGCAATGCTCCGGCCGGCGGTGATCTGGTCTCGATGGGCTTCGGTTGGGTCAGTTCGCACGAAAGCGGCGGGATCGGCGAGCACACCGTGACCAGCGGGATCGAGGGATCGTGGGTCAATACCCCGACCGAGTGGTCGGAGAACTACTTCCGCTTGCTGCTCGACTATGACTACGAACTGGTTCATTCGCCCGCCGGGGCGCAGCAGTGGCAGCCGGTAAACCAGAAGCCGGAAGACATGGCCCCGGCTGCCTGGGACCCGAACGTCAAGGTTCCGACCATGATGACCACCGCCGACATGGCGCTGAAGATGGACCCCGAATTCCGCGTCATCTCGGAGAAGTTCCGCAAGGATCACGCGGCGTTCAAGGATGCCTTCGCCCGCGCCTGGTTCAAGCTGTGCCACCGCGACATGGGCCCCAAGGTCCGTTACCTCGGCCCGGAAGTTCCAGCCGAAGACCTGATCTGGCAGGATCCGGTGCCCGCCGGGACCATGCCGTCCGAGGCCGACGTGGCGGCGGCGAAAGCCAGGATCGCGGCGAGCGGACTGACCGTCAGCCAGCTGGTCAAGACCGCCTGGGCCTCGGCCAGCACCTATCGCAAGTCGGATCACCGCGGCGGCGCGAACGGCGCGCGGATCGCGCTGGCCCCGCAGAAGGACTGGGACGTCAACGAACCGGCCGAACTGGCCAAGGTGCTGGACGTGCTGGGCGGCTTGCGCGGGCCGTTGTCTCTGGCCGATGCGATCGTGCTGGGCGGGGTGGTCGGCCTTGAACAGGCGATTGCGGCTTCGGGCTTTGCCGTGCCTGTGCCGTTCACCGGCGGCCGCGGCGATGCCACGGCCGCGCAGACCGATGCCGAAAGCTTCGAGGTGCTCGAACCGCAGGCCGATGCGTTCCGCAACTACCTGCCCAAAAAGCTGCGGGTGAAGACCGAGGAAATGATGCTCGACCGGGCGGCCTTGCTTGGCCTGTCGGTGCCGGAAATGACCGTGCTGGTGGGCGGGTTGCGGGTGCTCGGCGCCAACCACGGCGAGCGGGGCCATGGCAGCTTCACGCACCGCGCAGGCCAGTTGACCAATGACTTCTTCGTCAACCTGCTCGGCATGACCAACGTCTGGAAGGCGGTCGACGGCAGCGAAGAGGAAGAATTTGTCGCAACCGACCGGGCGAAGGGCGGCGAAGTGTGGCGTGCGGCCCGCGCCGATCTGGTGTTCGGTTCCAACTCCGAACTGCGCGCTGTCGCCGAAGTCTATGCCGAACACGGCCACGAGGAAAAGTTCGTGCGCGATTTCGTCAAGGCCTGGACCAAGGTGATGAACGCCGACCGCTTCGATCTGGACTGAGCCTGGTCCGAATACGCAGAAACCCCCGCTCCGGCATGGCCAGGGCGGGGGTTTCGCTTGCCGGGCTGACGGGGGAAGATCAGCCCTTGAGCTTGCGTGCGACTGCGGCAACGCGCTCGCCATAGAAGCGGGCCGAGGCGAGATCGCCGGAGTGCACTTCGTCGACCGAGGCGTCGGACGGCGAGCGGACCATAAGACCGACTGACCCGCCGAGGTTGTTGAGATCGGCGCTGGTCGAGGCCTTGGCGTTGCTCGGGGCCAGCCCCAGGCTGACCCAGATCCCGCCGTGCTGGCTGGCCAGCGTCTGCATCACGATCAGCGAGACCTGCTTGTCGCCCGACGGGCTGGCCGAATTGGTGAAGCCGCCGAACACCTTGTCGCTCCACTTGCGTTCGAACCAGGCTTTCGAGGTGGCATCGGCGAATTTCTTGAACTGCCAGCTGGGGCTGCCCATGTAGGTCGGCGCGCCGAACACGATCGCATCGGCGGCGTCGAGCGCGGCCCAGTCGGCATCGCTGATGTCGCCTTCGGGGCTGATCGCGATCAGCGTTGCTTGGGCGCCTTGCGCGACGTGTTCGGCCACCACCTTGGTGTGTCCGTAACCCGAATGATAGATGACGACGGTCTGGCTCACGACAGTATCCTTCTGTTTGCTGGTTTCATAAAGTAACTAGATGACGAATCGCTACATAGGTGCTATATGAAAGCGGTAAAGAGGGCACTTGCGCGATACATGGTTCCCGCGCGGTAACCGCCCGAAAGGACCTGACGATGGGTTACGACGTGTACGATTCTGCCTGCCCGGCCCGCGCCGTGCTCGATCATGTGGGCGACAAATGGGCGCTGCTGGTGCTGCACCGGCTGGGTCAGGGGCCGACCCGCTTCAACGCGCTCCGCCGCGAAGTCAGCGGGTTGTCGCAGAAGGTGCTGAGCCAGGTGCTCAAGCGGCTTGAGCGCGATGGGCTGATCACCCGCACCGTCTTCCCGACCGTGCCGGTGACGGTCGAATATGCGCTGACCGGGATGGGCGAGTGCCTCGGCGCGAACGTCGCCCCGTTGCTCCGCTGGGCCGAGGCCAACATGGACCAGATCCGGGCGGCCCAGGAGTCTTATGATGGCAGGCTGGCCAAAGCGGCGTAGCGCGCCGCGCCTGCATTCCGGCTTGTCCTGACCGGCGGAAGCGGCCAAGGGGGCGGCGGGGCTGCCCGGGCCAGGTCCGGGATTGATCGTTCCTGTTTCGCGCCGAGGCCGCTTGCTCCAGTTTCTTCGCAGTTCCGCTCAGGATGCCATCGAACGCTGGCGCGGCCGGGCCTCGCAGCAAGCCATCGGCTTTGTCCTGGCTCTGCTGGCCGAGGCGCTGCTGATCCTGGCGGTGCTGTCGCTCGGCTGGATGCGCGAAGAACCCAAAAAGCCCGATCGCAACCTGGTCAGCGTGTCGATCGAGGCATCGGAAGCGAAAGCCCCGGACAAGGCCAAAGCGGCCAAGGTCCAGCCCAAGGCCGACCCGGCCCAGGCGCAGGCCGCCCCGCCGCCGTCGGCCCCGGTCGAGCAGCCCGACAACGCGCCGCCCGCCGCCGCGACCCCGCCGCCGCTGATTCCGATCCCGCGCGACCAGATGGCCGGGTTCGATCTTTCAAAACTGCCGCGCCAGCCGGCTCCGGCGCAGACGCCGGGGCGCGGGATGATGGGGCCGCCCAATCTGGGCGTGCCGGGCGACAGCAAGCGGGTTGGGACCGCGCCGGGCGGCCAGCCGATGTATGCCGCAGCGTGGTACCGCGAACCCTATGACGACGAACTCAGCGGCTATCTCTCGACCGCGCAGGGACCGGGCTGGGCGCTGATCGCCTGCCGCACCGCCTCCGATTTCCGGGTCGAGGATTGCGTCGGGCTCGACGAATTTCCCGACGGCTCGCGGATCCAGAACGCCGTGCTGGCCGCGGCCTGGCAATTCCGGGTCCGCCCGCCGCGGATCGGCGGGGTCAGCCAGGTCGGCGCATGGGTGCGGATCCGGATCGACTATACCGAGCGGCGCAGCCGGTAATCGCGCCAGCGGAATCAGGCCGCCGCGTCGTCCGCGTCGAGGCCATAGGCCGAATGCAGCACGCGGACGGCCAGCTCGGTCTCGTCCTCGTCGATCAGGACCGAGACCTTGATTTCAGAAGTCGAGATCGCTTGGATGTTGATCCCGCGGTCGGCCATCGCGCGGAACATCGTCGCGGCGACCCCGGCGTGGCTCTTCATGCCGACTCCGACGACGCTGATCTTGGCGACCTTGCCGTCGGTGATGATCCGGTTGTAGCCGATCGCCTCCTTCTGCGCTTCGAGCAGGGTCTGCGCGCGCAGCAGGTCGGCGCTCGGCACGGTGAAGGTCACGTCGGTCTCACCCTTGTCGCGCCCGACGTTCTGGATGATCATGTCGACATTGATGTTCGCCGCAGCCAGCGGCCCGAAGATCGTCGCCACCGCGCCGGGCCGGTCGGGCACGCGGGTGAGGATTACCTTGGCTTCGTTCTTGTCGGCGGCGATGCCGGTGATCAGCTGGCTTTCCATGTCCAATCCCTCTTGAATTTCGGCAAGTTCTTCGTCGCTGACAATCATCGTGCCGGGGATGTCATCGGCCGGGGTCGCATCGTCGTCGATGAAGCTGGAGAGCACCTGGACGCGCACCCCTTCCTTCATCGCCAGGCTGACCGAGCGGGTCTGCAGCACCTTCGAGCCGACCGAGGCCAGCTCAAGCATTTCCTCGTAGGTCACGTATTTGAGCTTGCGGGCCTTGGCGACGATCCGCGGGTCGGTGGTATAGACCCCATCGACATCGGTGTAGATGTCGCAGCGGTCAGCCCCGATCGCGGCGGCCACAGCCACCGCCGAAGTGTCCGAGCCGCCCCGGCCCAGCGTGGTGATCCGGTTGTCGTCGGACAGGCCCTGGAATCCCGGGATCACCGCGATTTCGCCGCCAGCCATGCTGGCCAGCAGCGCGGCGCTGTCGATCTCGCCGATCCGGGCCTTGGCATGGGCATCGTCGGTGTGGATCGGCATTTGCCAGCCCAGCCATGAGCGCGCCTTGCAGCCCAGTGCCTGCAGGGTCAGCGCGAGCAGCCCCGAGGTAACCTGTTCGCCGGACGCAACGACCACATCGTATTCGGCCGGATCGTAGAGCGGGTTGGCCTCGCGGCAAAAGTTCACCAGCCGGTCGGTCTCACCAGCCATCGCCGAGACGACCACGGCGACTTCGTGCCCGGCGGCCTGCTGGCGGCGGACGATCTGGGCAACCCGGCGGATCCGCTCGGATCCGGCCATCGAGGTGCCGCCGAATTTCATCACGATGCGGGCCAAGTCTGCTCGCTCCTGAAACAATATTGCGCGACGAACCCCTCGCCCCGCAGCGGGGCTGCTGTTAGGGTGGCGCAATGGCTAATGCAAGTTCCGGAACGACCATCCGCCCCGAGGAAGCCGCCCATTTCGGCCAGCTCGCCGCCGACTGGTGGGATCCCAAGGGTTCTTCGGCGATGCTCCACCGGCTCAACCCGGTGCGGCTGGGCTTTTTGCGCGAGGCGATCGATGCGCATTGGGAAGGTGATTCGCGTAACGTGCGGCCTTTGGCGGGCAAGCGCGCGCTTGATGTCGGTTGCGGAGCGGGCCTGCTGGCTGAGCCGCTCGCCCGGCTCGGCGCGGCGGTGACCGGGGTCGATGCGGCGGCCGAGAACATCGCAGCGGCGCAAGCCCACGCGCGCGGCGGCGGTCTGACGATCGACTACCGCTGCGGCGACCTGGCCCAACTGGGTCTGACGGGCTTCGATCTGGTGACGTCGCTGGAAGTGATCGAACACGTCGCTGACAAGCCCGCGTTCCTTTCCGCGCTCGCCAGTGCCCTGGCGCCAGGCGGGCTGATGGTGCTTTCAACCCCGAATCGCACCGCCAGATCGCGGCTGCTGATGGTCGAGGCGGCCGAACGGATCGGGCTGGTCCCGCGCGGCACACATCACTGGGACGATTTCGTGACTCCGGATGAACTGGCGGACCTGCTGCAAGCGGCGGGCCTCAGGATGGGAACCCCGCGCGGAATCGCCTGGTCGGCCAGCAAGGGCCTGCACCTGTCCGGCGACCTCGCCTTGAACTATATCGTCACCGTCACTTCGGGGTGATCGCGAACAGGATCCAGGCCAGCACCGTCGCCGCACCGAACAGGATCCACGACCAGTAAAAGCTGTGGTCGAGCAGGCTGACGCGGTGGATGCTGAGGAAACCGCCGTGCGAACCGCCCTTGCCCATGAGTGCGCTGACCACGAAAGTCAGCAGGGTGCTGGGGATTAAGGCTTTGAAAAAGTCCATGGGTGCATTCCTGGCAAATGGGACAGCCACCATCGCAACCTGAAACGCGGCCAAGGTCAAGTCCGATCGCATCTTGCGGTTCGCCTCGTCCGCAGCACGGCTCGCGGCAAGGCGTGGCGCGGACGGGATCATGTGGATGGCTAGCCGCTTGTTAACTCCAGTCCGCAACCCGAAGTTCAGCACCCCGGCGACAGGCCCCGGGGGCGATGGCCCGGGGTCAGGCGCGGATAATCAAAACAATACGGTCGCAACTGGAGAATGAATGATGAGCAAGAAGACATGGCCAGCCCTGTTGGCGGCTGGCGTGGCGATCGGGGCAATCCCGATCATCGCGGCGGCGCAGGACACCGGAGGAACACCACCACCAGTTCCCACCGCCACGGCCACCACGACCACGACAACCGAAACGCTGGCCGAACCGACGGCCAACGGCAAGGGTGCCTCGGTCGTCCGCACCCGCGATACCACGACCACGACGACAACCAATCCCGACGGGACCACTTCGACCACGATCGACGGATCGCGCACTGTGCAGACCGTTTCCACTCCCAGCGGCAATGTCACGCGGGTGATCAAGACTACGGACGTCAATGGTGAGACCGTCACCACGGTCGAGCACGATCGTCCTGACAAGCCTACGGCCGGCGATCGCGCCGAGCGCCCGGACCGTCCCGACAAGCCGGATAAGCCAGACAAGCCCGAGCGTCCGGACCGCCCCGACCGGCCGGAAAATCCAGGCCGCGGCGGCTAATTGATTCCAATGTGCGGCAGCCGGCTGCGGGGATGGCCCCGCGGCCGGTTCGGCCATGCCTATCCAGTATCTTGAAAGACAGGGAAGACAGCGTGAAGCGCATATCCAGAATTGCCGCCGTCCTGGCGGCCACGACAACACTCGCTCTCGCCGCACCCGCCTGGGCCGACGACTATGTCCAGGTCAGCGTGGGGGCCGACTACTCGAACGGCGACTACGGAACCACGCCCGATACCGATATCCTCGCGGTGCCGGTCGGCTTCAAGCTCAAGCAGGGGAACTTCTTCGTTCGCGCTTCGCTGCCCTGGTTGCGGGTTGAAGGACCGGCCGTGCCGGGCGACGGCGGCGCATTGCCCGGGCCGGGCAGCACCGCGGCGCGCAGCGGAATCGGCGATCTGGCGCTGGCGGCGGGCTATTCGCTGCCGCTGGGTGAGACAACCTACTTCGACCTGACCGGCAAGGTGAAGCTGCCGACCGCTTCGGAAAGCAAGGGCCTGGGAACCGGCACAACCGACTTTACCGCCGAGGGCGAATTGACCCAGGTGTTCGGCCAGACCAGCATCAGCCTGCGCGGTGGGCGGCGTTTCAACGGGTCCAGCGCGGCTTTTCCGCTGCAGGACGTGTGGCAGGCCGGCGGCGGCATCTACCACGGTACCGGGCCAGTTACGGTCGGCCTCGACTATGACTGGCGCGAAGGTGCGCTGCCGACTGCGCCCGACCGCAGCGAGCTGACCGGCTCGCTCACCTACAAGCTGAACGAGCGGTTCCGGCTGCAGGGTTACGCCTACACCGGATTGAGCGATGGTAGCCCGAACCTTGGCGGGGGCCTGCAGCTGATTTACCGGCTGGGCCGCTAGACCAGGCGAGACAGCTCGCGGCGCACCTGGGCCTCACGTTCGGCCCAGGTGCCGCCGATCCGCCGGAACGGGACGGAAGCCCGCGCCAACATGGCTTCGGCGGTAGCGGCAAAGCGGGCGCGTTCGGCGGCCGTGCCGAAAAACCGGGTGCCATCCTCCACCCAAGGCACATCGGCGTCGAACAGCAGGTAGAGGTCGGCCTTGGTGTAGCCGAGCAGTTCTGCCGGAACTTCGCCGAACAGCATCTCGGCCCAGGCGGCGGTCATCAGCGGGTCGGTGTCGAGCAGCGCCAGCGCCGCACCGCTCGCCTCGAGCCTGCGGACCCGCGCTTCATGGCCCTCGGCGATTGCCAGCAGATCGGCCATGGTGAAATCCGTGCCGTGGGTTTCGGCGTATTCGCGGCCGTATTCGGGCACCCATGGCAGGCCGAGTTCGGCGCTGAGCCTGGCCGCCAGCACCGATTTTCCGGTGCTTTCGGCGCCGTGGAAGCAGATCCGGATCATGCTTCAGCGCGTTGCCGCCGCTCGACCTCGATCCATTCCTTGAGGCCGAACAGGCTCATCACCAGCATCCCGCCATAGAGCCCGGCGGTGGGATAGAGCCCGCGGTTGATGTAGAGCAGCACGGCCGCAACATCGATCGCGATCCACAGCACCCAGTTCTCGATCCGGCGGTAACCGAGCAGAATCTGCGCTGCGACGCTGGCCCCGGCAATCGCGCTGTCGGCGAACGGCATCGCGGCGTTGGTGTAGCGGTGCATCAGCCAGCCAAGGTTGAGGCTGATCGCGGCGGTGACGGTCAGCCAGACCGCGCGGCTTTGCCAATCGAGCCAGCGCACCGGCACGCGGGCGTCGTCGATCCCGTCCTGCGCCGCGCGGTACCACAGCACCCAGCCCCAGATATTGGCGAGGATGAAGAAGATCTGCAGCCCGCTTTCGGCATAAAGCCGACTTTCGAAGAAGATGAAGACGTAAAGCGAGACCGAGGCGATCGCGAAGGCGAAGTTCCACTGCGAGCGGAACACCAGCAGGGCGATGTTGATCAGGCCGAGGGCCATTGCGGCCCATTCGAGGATCTTGAGCGTCTCTGCGTCGAACATCATCCCAGCGCCTCCGCCCATTCGTCCGGCTTGAACCCGACCAGCAGCCCGCCGGGATGTTCGACGATCGGCCGCTTGATGCACGATGGATTGGCGGCCATCAGCGCGACCGCCTTGGCTTCATCGAGATCGGCCTTGTCAGCCTCGGGTAGCTTGCGAAATGTGGTTCCGGCGCGGTTGAGGACCTTCTCCCACCCTGCCGCCCGGCACCATGCCGCCAGCCTGACCGGATCGGCTCCAGCCTTCTTGTAGTCATGAAAAGTGTATGCGCTCCCGCGCGCCTCCAGCCAGATCCGCGCCTTCTTGACCGTGTCGCAGTTGGGGATGCCATACAGCGTCACACTCATTCGCCGGGCCTTTGATAGCTGCGCAACCGGACATCGGGGCACGAATAGAGCGTGTAGCTGTCGTAGTATTCGGAGCGGCCGCGGGCCTGAACCCGGGCGTGGTCGGGGTGGCTGCCCCAGGCCCGGGCGGCATCTTCGCTGTCCCATTCGGAGATCGCCACTACCTCGCCATCTTCGGCGATGAAGCCCTTGATCGAGCGGAAACCGGGCTGGGCGGCGGCCAGTTCTTCCATCCGGGCGTTGTCGGCCTGATAGGCCGCCGCGTCCATGTCGGGGCGTTTGCGGTTGCGGAACACGGTCAGGTACATCGCAGCTTCCTAAACCGGATATGGACAGCGGCGCAATCAGGCGGCAAAGCCTTGGCCCATGTCCATCAACACCTTCGGCCGTCTGTTGCGTTTCACCACCTGGGGCGAAAGCCATGGGCCCGCGCTGGGTGCCGTGGTTGATGGCTGCCCGCCGGGGCTTTTGCTCGATGCACAAATGATTCAACCTTACCTCGATGCGCGGCGGCCGGGCCAGTCGAAGTTCACCACCCAGCGGCAGGAGCCCGACGCGGTGCGGATCCTCTCGGGCGTGTTCGAGGGGAAGACCACCGGCACCCCGATCTCGCTTATGATCGAGAACGTCGATCAGCGGTCGAAGGACTATTCCGAAGTCGCCAAGGCCTATCGCCCCGGTCACGCCGACTATGCCTATGACGCCAAGTACGGCTTCCGCGACTATCGCGGCGGCGGGC
>CALCQB010000175.1 GCA_937897535.1 uncultured Novosphingobium sp.
AGATGCAGGCCTCGACCTCAGTGCAGGAGATGTTCTCGCCGCCGCGGATCACCAGATCCTTCTTGCGGTCGACGATGTAGATGAACCCGTCCTCGTCGATCCGGGCGACGTCGCCGGTGTGCAGCCAGCCGTCGGTGATGGTCTGCGCCGTGGCATCGGGGCGGCCCAGATAGCCCTTGATCACCGGCGATCCCTTGACCCAAAGCTCGCCCGCTTCACCCAAAGGCAGTTCGTTGCCATCGTCATCGACCACCTTGACCTCGAAGCTCGGCATCGATGGGCCGGCGCTGTCGGGCCGGGCGACAAAGAAATCGCCCGAGACCGAAGTGATGATCCCGCTGGTCTCGGTCATCCCGTAGCCGGTGGTCGGCCGCGCGGTCTTCACCACTTCGTCGATCTTGAGCACCAGATCGGGCGGCAGCTGCGCCCCGCCCCCGCTCAGGCCGGTCAGGCTGGAGGTGTCGGTCGTGGCGAAATCGGGGTGGTTGATGATCTCGCGGCTCATCACCGGCACCCCGCTCAGCCCGGTTGCCTTGTGGCGTTCGATCAGCTTGAGCGCTTCGCCTGCGTCCCATTTGTACATCAGCACCATCGTCCCGCCCGCTGCGGTAGTCAGATAGGCGCCGCAGTTGTTGGCGGTGACGTGGAACAAGGGGGTCGTCAGGATCGTCACCGGGACCGGCGGATCGGCCGGCGGGGCCTCGCCGGTTGCGCGCTCCAGCGCCATGGCCTGGGCGGTGGTCGAATAGAGCATGTTCATCAGGTTGGCGATGCAGCCGCGGTGAGTCAGCTGGGCGCCCTTGGGGAACCCGGTCGTGCCGCTGGTGTAGAAGATGCAGGCGTCCGAATCGGGATCGACGGTGACCTCGGGCATCGCCCCGCCGTGCGCGATCACCTCGGCATAGGGCACGACCCCGGCGGGATAGTCATCAAGCCGGACCCCGACCACCAAGGTGTCATCGTGGCCCTGGCATTCGCGGAACCGGGCGAGCCGTTCCTTGTCGGCAAACAGCACCTTGGGCTCGGCGTCCTTCAGCGCATATTCCATTTCCTCGGCGGTCCACCAGGCGTTGAGTCCGGCCACGGCGACGCCGATCGCGGTTGCGGCCCAATAGATCACCATCCATTCGGGGAAATTGCGCATCGCGACCGCGATCCGGTCGCCCGGGCGGACCCCGCGCTCCCACAGCCAGGCGGCGATCGCCGCGGCCTGGGCGTGCGCCTCGGCATAGGTCAGCACCTCGCCTTCGTAAGCGAGATAGGCCCGGTCGCCCCAGGCAACGGTCGAGAGCCAGAACTCGCGGATCGAGGGCGGCGCGTTCTTGAACACCCGCAGCCGGTTGCCGAGCACATCGGCCTCGGTGATTTCGAACTGGCCGCCAAGACCGGTCAATTCCTCGCGCACGGCACGCAATTCGGCGTAATGCATCGCTCTTCCCATGGTTCTTAATTGAACGATTAAGTGCCGCATCGCGCGGGCCTGGGCAAGAGACTTCGTTTGCCTGTCGGCGGAATCGCCGTAAGGCGGCGGCGATGGTCCTTCCGCCCGAACGCCTCGATCGATTTGCCCGTCATATCGTCCTGCCCGAACTGGGCGGGGCGGGGCAGGTTGCACTGGCCGGAGCGCATGTCGTGCTGGTGGGCTGCGGGGGAATCGGCAGCCCGGCGCTGCAGTATCTCGCCGGGGCCGGCGTGGGGCGGTTGACCCTGATCGATGACGATCTGGTCGATCTGTCGAACCTTCAGCGCCAGACGATCTTCACTGAAGCCGACATTGGCCGGCCCAAGGTGCAAGCGGCGGCGGAATGGACCACGCGGTTCGATCCGGTTCTGTCCTGCACGGCGCAGCAAGTCCGGATTACGCCGGGCAATGCCCCCGGACTGCTCGCCGACGCGACCGTGGTGCTCGACGGCTGCGACAATTTCGCGACCCGGCTCGCGGTCTCGGACGCCTGCGTGCAGCTTGGGGTGCCGCTGACCAGCGCCGCAGTCGGCCGGTTCCAGGGCCAGGTCGCCAATTTCGCCGGACACTTGCCGGGGCAGAGCTGCTATCGCTGCTTCGTCGGCGATGCTTTCGACGCCGAGGACTGCGATACCTGCGCCGCCGATGGCGTGCTGGGGGCTTTCGTCGGGATGATCGGAGCCTTTGCGGCGATGCAGGCGATCCGGGTAATCCTGCAAGGCAGGGCCGCGCTGGGCGAACCGCAATGGGGCCAGCTACATCTGCTCGAAGGGCTGGTGCCGAGCCTGCGGACGATGCGGATTGCCAAGGACCCGGAATGCCGGGGCTGTTCCGGTCAGTAACTGGCCCCGTCGATGAACCGGCGCGGCAAGTCCTGCCACAGGGCTGGGTCGAACATCCTGAGGTTGACCGCCATCCGCGGATAGGCGGGGTCGACCGGGGTCCAGTGAGTGGTGCAGCCGCAGATCCCGCAATGCCAGGTGTCGAGCATGCAGTCGCCCTGGCGGTAAGCCACACCGGTGCCGGTGGTCGTCACCTTGTCGGGCGTGGTATGGTGCCACAAGCCGCCGACCCGGCGGCACAGCGAGCAGTTGCAATCACCCGCGTCGGGCGGATCTTCGCGCAGCACCAGCCGGATCGCGCCGCAATGACAACTTCCGTGATGTTCGCTCATCCCAGCATCTCTTCGACCCATTGCGGCACTACCTCGCTTGCCGGGCCAAGCCGCGATTCGTGGAAATGGTGCGAACCCTGACTGCGTTCGAGGTTGAGCTCGAGCGTCCGCGCGCCCAGTTCGACCGCGTTCTGGACGAAGCCGGCCGCGGGATAGACCGCGCCCGAGGTGCCGATCGAAACGAACAGGTCGGCCTCGCGCAGCGCGGCATAGATCTCGCCCATCCGGTAGGGCATCTCGCCGAACCAGACCACGTCGGGGCGCAGGCTTCGGGCCGAACAGACCGGACAGGGCGGTCGATCAATCAGCGGCTCGGTCCAGCGCGAGCGGATGTCGCAGCTGGTGCACCAGGCATTGAGGTGCTCGCCGTGCATGTGCAGCACTCGCCGCGCCCCGCCGCGTTCGTGCAGGTCATCGACGTTCTGGGTGACCAGCAGGACCTTCCCGGGCCAGGCGGCCTCAAGCCTGCCCAGCGCCAGATGGGCCGCATTCGGCTCCTTGGTCTGGATCGCCTCGCGCCGCATGTCATAGAACCGCAGCACCAGGTTCGGGTCGCGTTCGAATGCCTCGGGCGTGGCCACGTCTTCGACCCGGTGCTGCTCCCACAAGCCGCCAGCACTGCGAAAGGTGTCGATCCCGCTTTCGGCGGAAATCCCCGCGCCGGTCAGGATCACGATGTTGCGAACTGACTTCACCTCAAATCTCCGCCGTCACCCTGAACTTGTTTCAGGGGCCATTTCTCCCCATAGACCTCCGGGTGTGGGGCACGATGGGCCCTGAAACAAGTTCAGGGTGACGATCCTTGGTTGGAGGTTGTGGGGTGACACGCATCGGCATCATCGGCAGCGCGGGGCGCATGGGGGCGGCGCTTGTCGAGGCGATTCTCGCGGCCGGGCAAAGCCATTCGGGCGGGGTCGACAAGGATGGTGACGTGCTGGCGCTCGCCAAGTCGAGCGATGTCCTCGTAGATTTCTCGGCACCCGCTGCGCTTGAAGGCAACCTCGACGCAGCGGTTGCCGCTGGTGTTCCGATCGTGGTCGGCACCACCGGGCTGGGAGAGCGCCACCACTGGCTGTGCGATTCTGCTGCGACGGGAATTGCCGTGCTGCAGACCGGCAACACCTCGCTTGGCGTGACGCTG
Organism: uncultured Novosphingobium sp.; assembly: GCA_937897535.1. Classification (GTDB taxonomy): domain Bacteria; phylum Pseudomonadota; class Alphaproteobacteria; order Sphingomonadales; family Sphingomonadaceae; genus Novosphingobium. The sequence goes on from CALCQB010000175.1 coordinate 3,778, forward strand.
CTGGCCCATCTGGTCCGCGAGGCGGCAAGTCGCCTAGGCGAGGACTGGGATATCGAAGTCACCGAGACCCATCACCGGATGAAGGTTGACGCGCCTTCGGGCACCGCGCTGCTGCTGGGGCAGGCAGCGGCGGATGGCCGCGAGATCGAGCTTGCGGCGCACTCTGTCCGCGGCCGCGACGGGATCACCGGCGCGCGGCGGGCCGGCGACATCGGCTTTGCCAGCCTGCGCGGCGGGTCGGTGGCCGGGGACCACACAGTCCATTTCCTCGCTGATGACGAGCGGATTGCGCTGTCGCACCTTGCCGAAAACCGCCGTATCTTTGCCAAGGGCGCGGTCCGCGCG
>CALCQB010000176.1 GCA_937897535.1 uncultured Novosphingobium sp.
TCGCCGCCCTGGTACTCGATCGTTTCGACCTTGAAACCACGCTTCTCGGCCCAGCGGGTGTACATGCGGAAGAGCATTTCAGCCCAGTCCTGGCTTTCCGTGCCGCCCGCACCGGCGTGAATTTCGATGTAGGTATCGTTGCCGTCAACCTCACCGGCCAGCAAGGCCTGAACCTTGTCGGCATCGGCCCGGTCAGCCAGCGCGGCCAGCGCGGCGATGCCTTCGTCGGTTGTCGCCTCGTCGCCTTCCATTTCGCCGAGTTCGACGAATTCGATCGCGTCGGCCATCTGGGCCGAGATATCGTTGACGGTGCCGACCGCGGCTTCAAGCCGGCGGCGCTCCTTCATCACGGCTTCGGCTTCCTTGGGACTGTCCCACAACTTCGGGTCCTCGACCCGGGCGTTGAGCTCGTCGAGGCGCCGCAGCGCGCGATCCCAGTCAAGAAACTTGCGAACGAGGGCCAGTGCGGCCTCGATCCGTTCGATATGAGCCTGCCCTTCGGCACGCATGATCCTACACTCCGGCAATACGACAAGCGCCCGGCGGCGCTTTCGCACCGCTTAGCGCAAGCCCCCCGATTGTAAAGCGCAAGCCTTAGCGGCGCAGTGCGCGCACCGCGGCGAGGGTCATCTTGACGTGATCGCGGTAATCCATGTCCGAGTGGACCATTTTTACCTTGCGGTCCTTGCCGATGACATAGGAGGTGCGACTGGTCACGCCGGTGGCCGAACCGTCAGCCTTCTTCAGCGAGACATCGTAAGCGGCAATGGTCTGCGGGCTGGCGATCGCGACCGCGAACTTGTCGCGGCAGGCTTCCTTGGAAAAGCGCTGCAGCGAGGGCAGGTCATCGGCCGACATGCCGATCACCGTGGCCCCGGCCGCCGCGAAGTCGGGGCTGGCCTCGGCAAAGGCATGCGCCTCAAGCGTGCAACCCTGGGTGAACGCCTTGGGGTAGAAATAGAGCACCACCGGCCCCTTCTTCAGCGCCTTCTCCAGATTGAAGGTGAACGGCTTGCCCGCCAGCGCGCCTTGCGCGACAATTTGCGGCGCGCGCACCCCATTGGGCAGGACGGCAGGAGCTGCGGCGGGGATTGCCAGCGTTGCGAGCGAGGCCAGGACGGCAAGAGTGAGACTTTTCATATCTGCAATCTGCGCGCGAATGAAACGCCTGTCCACCCTGTCCTATTGGACGCCTACCCCTAGGGCAACGGGGACTGTCGGGGCGGCGGATGGCGCGGAATCGGCACCTGCCGCGGGCGCACTCTGGGCCCCGGAACTACGCGAAGCACCGCGCCGGATCGCATTGATCAAGGCGTCCCGCTGCTTGCCCAGTTCTTCGTTGCTGGGTCCGGTCCGGGCTTCGGATTCGGCCTTGAACGCCTCCCAGATGATCGAGGCCTTGGGATCGTCACCCGGCATGCCATCGAGCACCCGTTTCCCGCTGACCCGGTCAACCCGAACCATGAAGACCCCCTTGGGCGCCACGAACGGCCGGGTCGACCAGCGCGGCTTGGTCGCCTGGACCAGCTGCTTGAAGATCGGCGCGGCGATTGTCCCGCCCTGGGCATAGCCGCCGAGCGAACGCGGCTGATCGTAACCGAGATAGACCCCGCCGACGATTTCCTGATTGCCGCCGATGAACCACACGTTGGTCGGGCCGGTGGTCGTTCCGGTCTTGCCGAACAGCGGCAGCCCCAGATCGCGCAAGGTTACCGCGGTGCCGCGGGTGACTACGCCTTCGAGCATGTGGACCACCTGATAGGCCGTGCGCGGATCCATCACTTCCTTACCGCGCGGGGTCAGCCGCGGCATCGGCTTGCCGTCCCACTCGGCCATGTTGCACTTGTCGCAGCGGCGGTTGTCAGCCTTCCAGATCACCTTGCCGGTACGATCCTGGATATAGTCGATCAACGAGGACGGATACTGGATGCCGTTGTTGGCCAGCGCCGAGAAGGCGTTGACCATCTTGAGCACCGTGGTGTCGCCCGCTCCCAGTGCATACGCCAGATAGGGTTCGAACTTGCCGATCCCGACGCGATCGATAGTTCGCACCACATTGTCCATGCCGGTGTCGTTGGCGATCCGCACGGTCATCAGGTTGCGCGACTGTTCCAGCCCCCAGCGCATCGTGTGGCTAGCGCCGCTCCCGCCGCCGCCAAAGTTCTGGAAGCATTTCTGGCCCAGCTTGGCGCCCTGATAGACGCAGAACTTGCCATCGACGACCTGGCTCGACGGGCTCATTCCGAAATCCAGACCGGTGCCATAGACGAACGGCTTGATCGTCGAACCGGGCTGACGCAACGCCTGGGTGGCACGGTTGAAACTGCCGAGCCCGGCATCGAATCCGCCCTGCATCGCCAGCACCCGTCCCGAGAAGGCTTCCTCCATCAGCATGCCCCCGGCGATCTCCGGGATCACCCGCAGCGTAAAGCCGCTGCCAGACGGCGATACGGCGATCACATCGCCTTTGCGCAGCGCATCCGGAACGCCGACCAGCGCCCCGGTCTTGCCATCGGCCAAACCGACCGTGGCGCGCGGACCATCGCGTTCGATCACCAGCGCGATGCGCCAGTCTTCATAGTTGATCGACTTGCCCAGACCGACCAGTTGGCTTTGCCACTTGTCGTCATCGACATCGATATGCTCGATCGGCTTGCCGAACGCCCGGCCGCCGCCATAGCGCAGCAGCCCGCCGCGCAGCGCGTCCTGGGTGGCCTTCTGGATTTGCGGATCGAGCGAAGTGCGGACCCACAGCCCGCCGTCATAGACACTGTTCGGTCCAGCCTCGGCATTCTCGCCGTATTTTTCGATCAGGGTGCGGCGCACTTCTTCGACGAAGTAGCCGGTCGAGGGATCATAGGTCGCGGCACGGCGAGGGATCAGCCCCAGCGGCTGCGCCTTGGCCTGGGCAGCTTCTGCCGCGGTAACCGCACCGTTCTTGACCATCTGGTCGAGCACCCAGTTGCGCCGCTCGATCGCCCGGTCGGCAAACTTGTCGCGGCCATAGATCTCCGGCCCGCGCGGCAGTGCCGCCAGGAACGCGTCCTCGGCCAGCGACAGTTCCCCCACGCTCTTGCCGAAATAGGCCTGCGCGGCCGCCTCGACGCCAAAGCTCTGGCGGCCGAGTGGAATCTCGTTGAGATAGAGCTCGAGAATCTGCTGCTTGGTCAGCACCCCTTCGATCCGCCGCGCCAGGACCATTTCCTTGAGCTTGCGGGTGATCGAATACTCGTTGCCGATCAGGATATTCTTCGCAACCTGCTGGGTGATGGTCGAGCCACCCTTGGCCCGCTCGCCCGAGCCCAGTTTCGCGGTGTAATCAACAACCGCTCCGGCCAGTCCGGCAAAATCGACCCCGCCGTGAGTCCAGAAGGTCTTGTCCTCAGCCGAGAGGTAGGCGTTGATCAGCGGCTTGGGGAAATCGACGAAGCGCAACTGGACCCGGCGTTCACGGGCGTAGGCATAGACAATCTCGCCATTCACCCCGCGGACGATGGTCGGCAGGCGCGGCTGATAGGTCAGCAGGCGGTCGGCCGAAGGCAGGTTCCAGGCGACCGCGCTGTAGAGCACCACGAAGGCAGCCAACCCGGCGCCTACGGTATAGTTGGCGATGCGGAACCGGCGGCTTTCGTCCCAACGCCGTTGGTGCCACTGGCCAAATCGGCTTTCGCGCAGCCTGCCGCGCAACGTCAGCAGCCAGGCCCAAACCGCAGCAAGTCCCGCCTTTGCGCCGGAAAACAGCCCGCGAGCCTCGCGCCGGATGCGCAAGTGGACAGATTCGGGTTGATCGTCGTCAGCCATGGAACGGGCGCTCTAGCACGGGAAAAAGGCGCATTGCCAGCGGCAACCTAAGCCGGGCCTGTGGATGCCGCGGTGCGCGCAAAGAACACCCGGATCGCCTGGGCAACCGACCGGGCGAAACCTTGCCGCCCCTCCGCCGACTTGAGCCGGGCCAGATCGACCGGATTGTTGATATAGCCGCTTTCGAACAGCACCGATGGCACGTCAGGGGACTTGAGCACCGCAAACGCCGCTGACTGCAAGCCGGTTTCCTTGAACGGCACCCGCCCCTGGCCCTCGCGCAGGATCAACCGGGCGAAGTCTTCCGACCGGACCTGCGCCTCGCGCTGCGCCAGGTCGACCAGGATCGCGCCGACGGCCCCTTCCTGGTCGTCGATCAGGACTCCGCCGATCCGGTCAGCCGCGTTCTCGCGCGCCGCCATTCGTTCGGCTACCTGATTGCTGCCCTTGGCCGACAGCGTGTATACCGTCGCCCCAACCGCCTCGGTCTCACCCTCGGTGCTGTCGGCGTGGATCGAAATGAACAGGTCCGCGCCAAGCCGCCGGGCGATCGCGCTACGCTCAGGCAGAAACAGATAATGATCGTCGCTGCGGGTCAAGGCGACCCGGACCCCGCCGCCGCGCAGCAGTTCGTCGCGCAGCGCCAGCGCCATAGCCAGGGTCAGGTCCTTTTCCTTGGTCGGGCCGGTTCCGGCACCGGGGTCCTTGCCGCCGTGGCCCGCGTCGATCACCACCAACGGCCGCGAGGCGTCGAGCGGACCTTCGATCTTTGGCAAGGCGGCCTGGCTTTCGGGCGAAGGCAGATTAACTGCGATCACATAATCGTAACCCCGGCCTGGCGTCCCGAAGCTGCGATCGGCCAGAACCATGGCCCCGAATACCGCAAGCGGCAGGATGAAAACGGCCAGGACAAGCACGAAGCGGCGCATGACCAAGCCCTTAGTGAGCCGCC
>CALCQB010000177.1 GCA_937897535.1 uncultured Novosphingobium sp.
GTTCGACATCGAGCACCGGCATCGCGAAGTTCGAGCAGGTCTCGCTCATCCCGAAGCCGTCGGAGAAGCGGATCCCGGCGCGGGCGAAGCGCTCGACCTGGGCCTTGGGATTGGGCGCGCCGCCGGTGACGTACATCTTGAGGCCGTGGAACTTCTCGGGCGCGAAGTCCGGGTGCTGCCACAACGTCGTCGCCATCTGCGGGACCGAGAAATAGTGGGTGATCCCCAGCGCCGGATCGGCGATCCGCTGAATTGTCCTGGCCGGATCGAACCCGGCGCTGATCCAGACCGTCCCGCCGGCCAGGATCGGCACCCGGACCGCAGCGAACAAGCCAGCGGTGTGGAACATCGGCATGTCGCACAGGAACACGCTGTCGTAAGCGACCAGCGATCCGTTGATGAAGTTGGCAGGCCCCCAGTAGGCGTTCTCCTCGCTGACCATGACCCCCTTGGGCCGCCCGCTGGTGCCGCTGGTGTAGAGCAGCGTGGTCGGCTCGTCCCAGCCGCGCCGCGCCGCCGCCGGGGCCCGCGTTCCGGGGGTGCCAAGGCTGTCGAGATCGGCCAGCAGGAACTGTTCCGCTGCGGTTTCCGGCACTGTGAATCCGGCATCGCGGAAGAACAGCACCGGTTCGGCATCTACCATCAGCGCGGCGATTTCGGCGGAGGCCAGCCGCCAGTTATACGGCACGAAGATCGCCCCGGCGCGGGTGCAGGCCAGTTGCAGCAACAGCATGTTGGGATGATTGCGGGTCAGCGTGGCGACTCGCGCCCCGCTGCCTGCGCCGAGCTTGCCGACCAGCCAGGCGGCGACCCGATCGATGTCGGCATCGAGCTGCGCCCAAGTCCACTGCCGCCCGGTTTCCGCGCAGCCAACCGCCAGCCGGGTCGGCGTTGCGACGGCGTGAGTCCGGACCGAATCAATCACAATCGACATTGCCTCATCCCCGCGTCATCCTGCGCTTGCGGCAGCTGACAAAATTTGTATGCTTTGCCTACTAAATTCGATAGACTGGACGCAACCAGAATCGCCTTTGGAGAGAGGTACCAGCCATGAACGAGATGACCACCATCGATCGGACCCAGCGCGCCTATTCGGCTGCTGCCCAGGCCTTCCTGGCCCGCAAGCCGGCGCTGTTCATCAACAACGAATGGGTTTCGTCCAGCCATGACAAGGTGATCGAGGTCGAGGATCCGACTTCGGGCAAGATCGTCGGCCATGTCGCCGATGCCTCGGACAAGGACGTTGACCGCGCGGTCGCCGCTGCCCGCGCCGCGTTCGACGATGGCCGCTGGTCGGGCCTGCCGCCGATGGTCCGCGACCGGACGATGAACCGTCTGGCCGACCTGCTTGAAGCCAACGCCGACCTGTTCGCCGAACTCGAAGCGATCGACAACGGCAAGGCCAAGGGCATGGCCGGCGCGGTCGACGTGCCCGGCGCGATCAGCCAGCTGCGCTATATGGCCGGCTGGGCCAGCAAGGTCGCCGGGGAAACCACCGCGCCTTACACCATGCCGGCCGGGACCGTGTTCTCCTACACGCTCAAGGAGCCGGTCGGGGTCTGCGCGCAGATCGTGCCGTGGAATTTCCCGCTGCTGATGGCCGCGCTCAAGATTGCCCCGGCGCTCGCCGCGGGCTGCACGATCGTGCTCAAGCCGGCCGAGCAGACCAGCATCACCGCGCTGAAGCTGGCCGATCTGGTGGTCGAGGCAGGGTTCCCGGCAGGGGTCCTCAACGTCATCACCGGCAACGGCCACACCGCCGGTGATCGGATGGTCAAGCATCCTGACGTGGACAAGATCGCCTTCACCGGATCGACCGAGATCGGCAAGCTGATCAACCGCAACGCCACCGCAACACTCAAGCACGTCACGCTTGAACTCGGCGGCAAGAGCCCGGTGGTGGTGATGCCCGACGTCGATGTCGCGGCGACCGCTGCCGGGGTTTCGGGCGCGATCTGGTTCAACGCTGGCCAGGTCTGCGTCGCCGGATCGCGGCTTTATGCTCACCGCTCAGTGTTCGATCAGGTCCTCGAAGGCATGGCGCAGAACGCCCCGTTCTGGGCTCCGCGCGCCAGCCTCGATCCCGAAGCCCACATGGGCGCGATCATCTCCAAGGAACAGCACGACAAGGTGATGGGCTATATCGAGGCCGGCAAGCGCGATGGCGCCAGCGTGGCGCTCGGCGGCGATGCCCCCTCAAACGGCGGCGGCTATTTCGTCAACCCGACGATCCTGGTCGACGTGAACCCGCAGATGTCGGTGGTGCGCGAGGAGATCTTCGGACCCGTGGTGGTTGCCCAGCGCTTCGACGATCTCGATGAAGTCGCCAAGGCCGCCAATGACACCTGCTATGGTCTGGGTGCCGGCGTGTGGACCAAGGACAGCTCGACGATGCTCAAGCTGGCCGGCAAGATCAAGGCCGGGACCGTCTGGGGCAACTGCCACGCGATCATCGACGCCGCGCTGCCGTTCGGCGGTTACAAGGAAAGCGGGATCGGCCACGAACAGGGCCGGCTCGGGATCGAGGCTTACCTTGAGACCAAGACCGTGATCATCCAGCTGTAAGGCATTCTCCCTCTCCCCGTCAGGGGAGAGGGCCGGGGAGAGGGGGAGTCTCTTCCTGCGAAAACTTTTCGGGGACTGACTCCCCCTCTCCCTAACCCTCTCCCCCTGAAGGGGAGAGGGGATTGAAGGTAATATGCCGATCGACCTGTCCAAGATCAAAGCCATCGACGTCCACGTCCACGCCGAGGTTTCGTGCCACGATCCCGAAGACCCGGTGATGGGCCAGTTCTTCGACGCCGCCAGCGCCTATTTCAAGAGCCCGCGCGAACGGCCCAAGATGCCCGAAATCGCCGAGATCTACCGCGAACAGCAGATCGCGTTCTGCCTGTTCACGGTCGACTGCGAGAGCGGCATCGGGGCCAAGCGACTGTCCAATTACGAGGTCGCCGAGTTCGCCGCCAAGCACGACGACATCTGCATCCCCTTCGCTTCGATCGACCCGCACAAGGGCAAGCTCGGTGCGCGCGAGGCCCGCGATCTGGTCGAGAACTGCGGGGTCAAGGGCTTCAAGTTCCACGGGATCATGCAGAACGCCCACCCGGCCGACCGGATGGCCTATCCGATCTACGAGGTGATCAACGAATACAAGCTGCCGGTGATCTTCCACACCGGCCATTCGGGCATGGGCACCGGCATGCGCGGCGGCGGCGGGGTGCGGCTGAAGTACGGCCAGCCGATGCTGATCGACGATGTCGCGGTCGATTTCCCCGACATGAAGATCATCCTCGCCCACCCGTCATGGCCGTGGGTCGATGAAAGCCTGTCGATGGCGCTGCACAAGACCAACGTGTTCATCGACCTGTCGGGCTGGAGCCCCAAGTATTTCGCCCCGCAGATCATCCAGTATGCCAACGGGCAGCTGAAGAAGAAGATGCTGTTCGGCAGCGACTTCCCGCTGATCCACCCGCAGAAGTGGATCGATGCGGCCAAGGGCGTCGGCTTCAAGGATGAGGTCATGCCGGGGATCATGAAGGACAACGCCGCGCGGGTGCTGGGGCTGGTTTGATGAGCGATCCGGCCGATATTCGCGGCTGGCAGCGGCTCGATGCCGCGACGACCACCTCGGGCAAGCTGCTTGACGGCGATCCTGAGCGACTGGCCGCGATCGGGGTGCGGCACGTGATCAACCTCGCGCTCGATGACAGTCCGGACGCGCTGGCGGACGAGGCCGGCAAGCTCGCTGCAGCGGGAATCGCCTACACCCACATCCCGGTCCCGTTTGACGCCCCGGGCGAGGATCACTTCGCCGCGTTTGAAGCTGCGCTGGCCGGGGCTGACGGCCCGGTCCACGTCCACTGCATCATGAACTGGCGGGTCTCCGCCTTCTACTATCGCCGCAACCGCGCGGCCGGGATGGCTGAGGCCGAAGCCACCGCCCTGATGCGCCAGCAATGGGACCCGCGCGCCAGCGACGATCCCAGGGCCAAGGTCTGGGCGGATTTCATTGCAGCGGGCATTTCGAAATGAACCCTAAGTCCGTCCATGCTGAGCTTGTCGAAGCACTGCTCTTTTCTTCGTGCGCCACTCACTGGCGCCAGAAGGACAATCCTTCGACAAGCTCAGGATGGACGGGTTCGGGGATATGGGGTGAGCCCAGATGATGACCTTCACCGGCCAGCACGTTGTGATCACCGGCGCCTCGACCGGGATCGGCGAGGCCGCGGCAAAGCGGATCGTCAAAGGCGGCGGCAAGGTCACGCTGATCGCGCGCCGGTCCAACCTGCTTGAGGCGCTGTGCCGCGAACTGGGGGACGGCGCCAAATGGGCGGCTGCCGATGTCGGGGACCAGGCCCAGCTGATCGCCGCACTGAACGCCGCGGTCGTCCAGAACGGCGCGATCGACGGGTTGTTTCTGAACGCCGGAACCGGCGGCACCTTCGCTCCGCTCGAAGCCTATTCGGACGAGAATTTCGAAGCGCTGATGGCGGTCAACATGAAGGCTCCGTTCTGGGCCGTACGCCACGTCCTGCCGGCGATGCAGGCGCGCGGCAAAGGCGCGATCCTGATCACCGGCAGCCTCGCCAGCGAACGCGGAATGGCGATGAACGTGGCCTATGTGATGAGCAAGCACGCGGTGCTCGGTCTGGCCCGCGCCGCCGCGCTGGAGGCCGCGCCGCACGGCGTGCGGGTCAACTGCCTGGTCCCCGGATTCATCGACACGCCGCTGCTCGACGGCGTCCCGCGCGAGCAGCTGGCCGGGCTTGCCGCCAATGTTCCGCAAGGCCGGCTCGGCAGCAGCGCCGAAACCGCTGAAGTCGCCGCGTTTCTTCTTTCCAATGCCGCCGCCCACGTAACCGGCCAGAGCTGGGCCGTGGACGGCGGTGTGCTCGGCACACTTGCAGTAAGGTGATCCCAACATGGCTCTGAAATACTACCACGCCGAACCCCTGGCGAATTCGCTGAAATCGATGGTCCCGCTCAAGGAAAAGGGTCTGGCCTACGAATCGATCTACGTCGATCTGCACAAGTTCGAGCAGCATTCGGACTGGTTCGTGGCGATCAATCCCGAGGGCCAGGTGCCGGTGCTCGATCACGACGGCGCGATCATCACCCACACTACGGTGATCAACGAATACCTCGAGGACGCCTTCCCCGATGCCCAGCCGGCCGATGCGCCGCTGCGTCCGAAGGACCCGGTCGGCGCAGCGCGGATGCGGTACTGGAACAAATTCGTCGACGAGCACGTGATGAACTTCGTCTCGATGCACGGCTGGCACCGGCTGGTCGGGGTGATCGCCCGCAACATCGAGAACGGCGAATTCGAAAAGCTGATGGAGAGCATCCCGCTGCCCGACCAGCGCAAAAAGTGGATGACCGCGCGCTCGGGCTTTTCGGAGAGTGATCTGGCCAACGCGACCGACAAGATCGTCTACGCGCTCGACAAGATCGAGAAGCAGCTGGGCGAAACCCGGTGGCTGGCCGGCGACAGATCGCCAACGGCCAGCACCACGAAGGCATCCGGCGCCACTGTCTCGCCCCAGACGTCGCGTCGGACGGCGTCCCGGTCCGTCGCCGGATGGAAGACGGTCGTGTCCACCATGTGCGGAATCACAAACCAGCCGCGCGTGTCGAATCCCCGCCGCTCCGCATCCTCGCGGTAATACGGCGCCAGCACCTGAGCCCAGAGCCGGCTCGTCCATCACGGGCTTGCTGGCGCTTGCGATCATGCAATCCGTGGTGAGGATCAGGCTGGCGATGGACGCCGCATTCTGCAGCGCCGAGCGGGTGACCTTCACCGGGTCGGCGACGCCGGCCTTGAGCAGGTCCTCGTACTCACCGGTCGCGGCGTTAAGGCCCTGACCGATCGGGAGTGCGCGCACGGCGTTGACGACGAGGTCGTTGTCGCGGCTGTGGATGCCGATGATCATGCCTTCGTACAGCGGGTCGCCGGCCTTCACGAACATGCGGCCGCGGTCGTCGAGC
>CALCQB010000178.1 GCA_937897535.1 uncultured Novosphingobium sp.
CTGCTCGGAACCGGAGTAAATCCCGCCTAGAAAGTGGGCCGTCACGTGGGTTGAGGCGAGGGCGAAAGTGCTCTGATCTTCGGGAATGACGATAAGGCAGGGCAAGCTGCGGTTGGGTTCGGCCGCGACGTTCGGATTGACGCCGGTCTGCAGTTGCATGCGCGGGCCCTGGTCCATGAAGTAACCGAGCAGCGCGTCGGCCTGCTTGTTGAGCACCGCCTGCTCCTTGCCCTGCGGGTTGGCCACGGTGATCATCTGCACGTCTTCGAGCTTCATGCCGACCTTGCCCATGAAGGCGGTGAAGATCGCCAGGCTGGCGTCGCCGGCGGTCATGGCGATGCGGCTGCCCTTGATCTCGGCGATCTTGCCCAGGCCCGTGCTCAGGTCGGTGGCCAGGCCGCCCCAGGCACGGTCCACCATGTACAGCGTGGCCAGGCCCTGGTTGCCGGTGATGTTGGCCAGCATCAGGTGGCCCTTGAGATCGGGCTTCCACAGGTCCTTCCAGCTGGCGATGGAGGCCGTGGCCGGCTTGTCGGTGCGCACCGCGCTGATCGGCACGGCCTTTCATGTGGTGCAGAGGACCTGCCGCGCCCGCCTGTTCGGCGGCGAGCGCAGCGCGCCGCGCACCGTGCGCAGCGGATCGGGTGCGCCGGCGGCTGTCAGCGCGCGGCGCAGGCGGCCGACCCAGACATCGACCGTGCGTTCGTCGATCGCCTCGCCGTCCTTGCCCAGATGCTCGATCAGCGCCGTGCGGCTGAACACCTGGTCAGGGTGCTCCATGAAATGGATCAGCAGCCGGAACTCGTTGGGCCGCAGCGGTACCGGTTCGCCGCGCCAGCGCAACTGGTGCGCGGCCAGATCGAGCGACAGGTCGCCATTGACCAGCCGTGAACGGAGCGGCGGACTGGCTTCGCCCGGATTGTCGTTGGTGGTGACGCGTTCGAACACGATTTCGCTGCTCAGCGGTCCCTGGACATAATCGTCGGCACCGGCCTTGAGCGAGCGGCGGCGCTCGTCGCAGTCACCCTGATCGAGCACCATCGTGATGTGCAGGTTGGGCGCGCCTGCGGTTTCGCGCAGCCGTCGGCACAGTTCCAGCCCCGACATCGCCTCGCCGATCCAGTCGACAAAGGCCCAGCCGCCCGGGGGGAGGCTCGACTGCAAATGAGTCGGGTGCAACGCGATTACGTCCCAGTCGGGACGACGCATGACCAGGTCCGAAATGAGCTCCGGGTACCCGGACGGAATAAGCAAAGTGGTTTGTCGCGGCATGGCTCGTCGCAGAATCTGCTGTCTCCTTGGCAGCTTACTGCCCTGCGTTAATGACCGTTTGATGATGGTTTGGTGACAGATGCGTTGCTGCCACGGATCGGCCGATTGATCGCCATCGGATTGTCACATTTCTGTCATAAATATCTCTCGAATTGTTGTTTGTTTGAAGCGGCTTGCGGAGCATAATGCAGACCAGTTCGTCGGTTCGGCCGGCTGTTCGGGAGAGCAATATGCGTAGCACGAAAGCACTGCGGCTGCCGGCCATGATCGCCGCAGCATTGCTGGCCGTCAGCGCCGCCCCCGCGCTGGCCGACAAGCTGGTGTTTGATCATCGCCTTTATGCCCCGCTCAAGGCGGTGTTCGACAGCGGTGCGCAGGAGATGATCCAGTACAACGACAAGAACCCGGCCTATGTCACCGATCTGATCGTGGTCCGGGGCAAATCGCCGCGCAACTGGACCGAAGCGATGATCATCATTGCCCGCAAACCCGACGCGAAGGCAATGACACCGGCCGATTGGCTGGCCGAACTCAAGCGCCAGGCTGCGGCCAAGTGTCCGAGCGAGTTCGCGGTCATTGCCGAGGATGCCGGCTCGGTCACGTTCGAGCGGCGCTCGCATGGCTGTCCCAGTGACTATCCGCAAAGCGCGCTTTACCGGATCGTTCAGGGCAAGCCTTCGCTGTTCCTGCTGGGCGCGATGAGCAAGGATGGCTTCACCGCGGATGCCCGCCAAAGCTGGCTCGCGCTTTTCGCCAGTGCCCGGCTCGACTGAGTTTGGCACCCGTCGCAGTCGTGTCGGAAAACTGACACAAAACGGACTCTCAACTTACGCACAAGCGACACAGACCACCCCTAGAGGCAGCGGCGAGGCCGAGCCCGGGGGTGAGTCGCAGCCTGTCATTCGCTCCCTGGTCCGGCATCGGAAACGATCACGATATTGACTCAGGGAAACCCAATGAACCGCCATTTCACGCGTTCGTCCGCTTCTGCCCTCGCCCTTGCCGCCGCGCTCGGGCTGTTCGGCGCAGGAGCCGCCAATGCAGCCGTCACACTGACCGATGAGGGTGTTGTCGTCGACGGCGCATCCACCGATGCAGCGAGCGACCAGGACCAGCCAATCCCCGAAGACAGCGCTGCCAGCGATGACACCGGCGGGCTGACCGAAATCGTCGTCACCGCGACCAAGCGCGAAACCAACCTCCAGCGCACCCCGATCTCGATCTCGGTGATGGGCGCGGAAACCATCCACGAACGCAAGGTCCAGAGCCTGCTCGATCTTGCCGACGGCGGGGTCCCCAGCCTGCGCGTTGCCACCTTCGAAGCCCGCCAGTCGGCGCTGACGATCGGGATCCGCGGGATCGTGCCGCTCGACGCCAACCAGCCCGCGCGCGAGCAGGGCGTCGGCGTCTACATCGACGGGGTCTACCTCGGCCGCCAGCACGGCCTCAACACGGCGCTGTTCGAGCTTGAGCGGATCGAAGTGCTCAAGGGGCCGCAAGGCACCTTGTTTGGCCGCAACACCGAAGGCGGCGCGCTGTCGATGGTCAGCAAGGCACCCAGCGGCAAGTTCGGCGGCAAGGTCGAAATCGGCGGCGGCAGCCTTGGCTCGTACAACGGTGCGATCCATCTCGACCTTCCCGAACTGGGCGGTTTCTCGATCAAGGTCGATGGCGTGGTCTCGCACCAGGAAGCCGTGACCAAGAACCCGCTCGCCGGGCAGGCCGGGTGGGGCTACTTCCACCGCGTCGGCGGCCGCGTTGCGGTTCGCTGGAAGCCGACCGATTCGATCACCAACGATTTTGCCTATGACGTAGCGCAGGACGAAAATACCCCGTTCTACAGCCAGCTGCTCAACTACAACCCAAACGGCTGCCTCAGCGGCGGAACCAACGCCGCACCGCTGGCGATCCCGGCGGGCAGCACCTGTGTGACCCCCGGCACGGCCTTTACCGGCACGCAAGGCACGATCCGTTCGCTGCTTCCCGGTGTAGTGGTCAACGGCGATACCCTGATGCGCACTGCCGACATCGGCGTGCCGCAGAAGCTCAGCGTCGACCAGACTCACGGCTTCACCAACATCCTCAAGTGGAAGGTTTCGCCCGGGCTCGAGCTGCGCTCGATCACCGCCTGGCGCGGGGTCGATGTCGAACAGTGGGACAACTCGGGCGGCTACCACCGCGTACCGGTGGTCAACCTGACCGCCGCCTGCACTGCCGCAGCACCCTGCGCGTTCAGCCGTTACAGCAACGCCGACCTGCGCCAGCGCCAGTTCAGCCAGGAATTCCAGGCGGTCGGGTCGGTCGGTCCGGTCGACTATGTCCTGGGGCTCTACTACTTCAACGAGCACGTCAGCGATGACGCCGCGACGCCGAACTCGATGGGTGCGGTGGCCGTGCTCAGCGGTGCCACGGTGGTGGGCGCGAACTATGTCCAGATCCCGTTCTGCACCGGCGCCCCCAATCCGGCGCTGGGCGTGGCAGTCCAGGGCTGCTCGATCGACCGGGCTTCGGAAGTCCGCTCGAAGAGCTACGCCGGCTACGGCCAGCTGACCTGGCATGCCACCGACGCGCTGCACATCACCGTCGGTGGTCGCTACACCTCGGACGAGAAGCAGGGCGTGCTGCACTATTCGCGCAACATCAACTATGACAATCCGGCCAACGCCGCGATCCTGGTTCGCAATGGCTACACCCCGCTCGACAAGAAGTGGAACCGGTTCAACCCGACCGCGACCGTCGCTTACGACTTCTCGGATTCGATGCACGGCTACGCCAAGTACGCCACCGGCTATCGCGCCGGCGGGGCGAGCTCGCGGACCTCGGACTATCGCGCGTTCGATCCGGAAGATGTGAAGAGCTATGAACTCGGCTTCAAGGCGGACTTCTTCGATCGCCGCGCCCGCTTCAACCTGGCCGGCTATATCATGGAGCGCAAGAACAGCCAGGTTGACCTGAGCACGATCCAGCCGACTGCGACCGGCAACTTCAACAACCTCGTCACCTTCAACGCGCCGGGGATCACCAAGATCCGCGGGATCGAGGCCGACCTGACGGTCAAGCCGGTTGAAGGCCTGACCATGGGCCTGTCTTATGCCTATACCTACACCGACGTGCCACTGGTTCCAGTGACTTACAGCGAGTTCACCTCGGCCGGCGTCGCGACCGGCAATTCGACCACGGTGCTGCAGAAGTTCTACATCGTGTTCACCCCGCGCAACGCGGCCAGCGGCTCGATCGACTATGAAATTCCGGTGGCGGGCGATACCCGGGTCAAGCTCCACCTTGACGCCAACTACAGCCAGGCGACCCAGGCGTTCGACCAGTTCGCGACCAAGGCGGACCAGTCGTTCATCGTCAACGGCCGGCTTTCGCTGCTCGATATCGAAATGGGCGGCGGACCCAAGTTGACGGTCAGCGCCTGGGCCCGCAACGTGTTCAACGAACAGCACGTCTATCGCCGCGATCCTTCGAACAGCCTGCCGGCGGTCCAGACCACGGCTGCGGCCGGAGTGCCTAACGTGCTGCTGATCGGCAACAACGGCGGCGTGCTGGGCGATTACGGTAACTTCAACATGCCGCGCACCATCGGTGTCGATGCCTCGCTGAAGTTCTAAACCCGGATATCCAGTTCCTCCCTAGCTAGGGGCGGGGTGCCTTGCGCTCCGCCCCTTCTTTTTGCGCTTGCCGAATAACTGACTGGTCAGTTATAAAAGGTCATGGCCCGTCCATCCGTCCCTTCGCGCCGCGCCGACATACTGCTGGCGGCGCGCGACGTGTTCAACGCCCGGGGTTATTCCGGCACACGGATGGATGACATCGCCCGCGCCGTCGGCCTGTCGAAGGCCGCGCTCTACTTGCAGTTTGCCTCCAAGGAAGCACTGTTCGAGGCACTGGTGACCGAACTGATCGAAACCATGCTGCCGCAGGCCGCGCCGGCCGATTTCGGTGATACGCCCGCCGAGACGATCCTGCGGGGCTTCATCGGTTTCATCGCCGGACGGCTGACCGAACCGGGAATGGCCTTCGTTCCCCGGGTGATCATCGGCGAAGGCGCACTGTTTCCCGAGCTGGCGCGGTTCTATCACGATCATGTCATCGCGCGCGGGCTCGGGCTAGTCGAACGGATCATCGCCCACGGCGTGACGCGCGGCGAGTTTGCCTGCGAGGACCTGCCCCAGGCCAGTCGCAGCGTGATCGGCGGGGTGCTGATCGCGGCGATCTGGAAGACCACCTTCGAACCAGTCGGCGCCGAACCGCTCGATCCGGCGGCGATGGCGCAGGCCCACGCCGATACCCTCCTCAACGGACTTCTCGTCAGAAAGGATGGCGCATGAGTGGCCCTCCCAAACCCTTGATCGGCCTGGTTGCACTTGGCCTGATCGGCATGGCGGCGTGGTATTTCACCCGCGACTCGGGCGACGGCAACTGGCTCGGCTATGTCGAGGCCGAGACGATGTATGTCGCCGCGCCGGTCTCGGGCCGCCTGGCCGCACGGCCGGTTGAGCGCGGTGCGAGCGTTGCGGCGGGCACGGTGCTGTTCTCGCTTGATCCCGAAAGCACCGATGCCGACACTGCCCGGGCCGAAGCCGGGCTGGCAGCGGCGCGGGCCGAGGCGGCGGACCTTGGCGCGGCGCGCCAGCGCCAGGCTGAACTCGATGTTGCCCGCGCCGGAGAAGCGGCGGCGCAGGCCGCGCTGACCAAGGCGCAGAACGATTTCAGCCGGATCGCGGCGCTTTATGGCAAGGGGTTCGCCAGCAAGGCGCAGTATGATGCCGCGCGGGCCGCGCGCGACGGAGCCTCGGCCAGCCTCGCCCAGACCCGCGCCCAGATCCGCTCGGGCGAGCTCACCGCCGGTCGGGCCGGGCAACAGGCCGCTGCCGGAGCCGAAGTCGCCGGAGCCCAGGCGGCGCTGCGCGGCCAGCAGCAGCGGCGGCGCGAGATCGCCCCGGTTTCCCCGGCGCGCGGGGTGGTCGAGCAGACCTTCTACAATCCCGGCGAATGGGTGCCGGCCAATGCGCCGGTGGTTTCGGTCCTGCCTGACGACAAGCGCAAGCTGCGCTTCTACGTGCCGCAGGACCGGATCGCGGGGCTGAAGCCGGGCATGACGATCAGCTACAGCTGCGATGGC